>CAZDGY010000926.1:0-2631 GCA_964504685.1 uncultured Kofleriaceae bacterium
GATCTCGCGCTCGAATCTGCGTTCGACGGAGCCGGCATCGTCGTAGCGCGCGGGCCGATGAGCGCGGCGTGGGATGTCACGACCGGCGACCCCGGCAAGACCGCCACGCCGTGGCCCCCGAAACGCTCGAGCGATGTCCTACCGTCGACCCCCGCCACCCCGCTCGCGGTGTCGAGCCTGCAGGACGCACCGGTAAAGTCGAAGGCGCCGCTCGTGATCGGGTTGGTGGTCGCGGCGGCGCTCGTCGGCGGCGTCGTGTTCGTCGTGCTGTCCAGCAGCGGCGGCAATGGCAGTCAGCCGACACAGACCGCGGCGACGTCTCCGACCCCGGCGTCACCGCCCGCGCCGACCCCGCCGCCCCCAGCCGCTGCCGTCCAGACCCCGCCGGCGGTCGCGGTTCCCGCACCTGCGATAGCTCCGACGATCTCGCTCGACATCACCGGCGCACCCGCCGGCAGCGAGGTCGTGCTCGCCGACCACGTGATCGGCTCGGCGCCGGGCTCGGTCGTGCTCGATCGCGGGACGGCCGCGGTCGCGCTCGTGATTCGTCACGCAGGCTATGTGCCGATCACGAAGCGGGTCGTGCCCGACCACGACGACAAGCTCGATGCCACGCTGCACCGCAAGGTCGCGCCTACGGCGACCGCGCCGAAGCCCGCGACCGGCGTTGACTCGCACGATATCGAGAACCCGTTCCATCATTAACTCCTTAGCCTCGAGTGTCCATGACCAAGCTGATCCTGCTCGCGCTCGCGGTCGCGGCGTGTTCCACGACTGCGACGATCGCCGATGGCACTTGCGGCAACTACGTGCTCGATCCGGGCGAGGACTGCGATCAACCCGGGGCCAACTGCACCGCCGACTGCCGCATCGTCTGCGATCCGACGATGCGCGGTACCGCGTGCGCCGGATCTAACGACGGCACGTGCTGCCCGACGGGGTTCACCTGCGGCGTCGATGATGTCTGCCACGCCCCCGGCGGCACGCTGTCGACGGTCGGAATCTCGCAGCCGTTCGATGTAGCTCAGTTCCGCGTCGCCGATCTCGACGGCGATCTGATCGACGACGTCCTCGGCGTCAGCTCGAGCGCGGTCTCGGCGATCTACGGCGACTTGATCTCGCCGCTCACGAACGCCAACACCCAGAGCTCGCCGTTCTCGACCGGCCCGATCGCGATCGGCGACTACACCGGCGATCAACGGCCGGACGTCGTGATCCCGACCGCGGCCGGGCTCTATGCCCTCGAGACCTCGTCGGGCGTGCCTCAGCCGGTCGCGTTTCCTGCCTTCGTCTACACGACCGCAGTCGCCGCGCGGGTGGCGACGCTCGGAGGGGACCGAGCGGTCGCTCTGTCGTTCGATGTTGCGACCGCGAACGCGGTGTTGTCCGCCGACGCGATGACCCCGGTGCCGCTGTGTGGTCAGGCCGGCATCCAGCTCGGGAACATCGCCGGGCGGGGCCTGACCGCCGATACCGAGTCGATCAACACGGTGGGGACGCCGTTGCGCGTCCCGCTCGAGACCGAGACGAGCATGGGACTCGTCGTTTGCATCCAAACTCCGGCCAGCTTACTCAGCACCCCGTCGTACGAGTACATGGCGACGAGCGTGATCGGGACCGGAGGGGGCAACCGACTCACGCCCGATCCGTTCGCCGGCATGGCGATACCGGCGTACGGCGAAACGTTCTTCGCACACCTCGACAACGATCCGAGCCCGTGTCCCGACCTGGCCGTGCCGGTCATCGACAACACGAACGGCAACAACGATCCGTTCGGCGCGGGGCTCAACGCGACCGTGGTCGTTCCCGGCAAAGCCAACGCGATCGGTCTCGGCTGCACGCTCAATCCGGTTACCGCCGCATCCTCGCTCAAGGTGGCGGGCGTGCCGCTCGCGTCGATCACGATCACTCACCTCGGTAAGACGTTTAGCGCGCTGGTCACCGAAAGCGGCATCTATGACGTCAACGTCGGCACGGGCGCGAACGTGACATCGCCGGTCATCCCGGCGACTCGAGGGTGGCGCTACGCGATCGTCGCTGACCTCGACGGCAACGGCCTCCCGGATCTAGTCACGGTCGGAGCTGCGGCGGACGTCGAGGTGATCTTTCAACAGCCGGCGGTCTTGGGCGAGTCGCAATGGATCCAGCGGCGGATCACGACGACGGGTGCGGTTTCCCTCGTCACCGCCGGGGACTACGATGGCGACGGCTTCACCGATCTGGCGTTTGCCGTCGTCGATCCTTCTGATAGTCGGAGCGGCGCGATCGCGGTCGCGTGGGGCGGTACCGACGGATTCGCCGATCCGCAGATCTCGGTGACGCTCGACGAGTTCTTCTCGATGACCACGGCGCAGATTCCGGATCCATCGCAGCCGGTGGGGTTCGACCACGCCGACGACTTGATCGTCGCGCACGGAGCGCTCGCGGGAATCACGACGCCGTACGCGATCGACCCGGCGGACCCTTCTCAGGCGACGTATATCTACGGCTCGTCGACCCGCCTGTTGTCGTCGCCGTTTCGCGTCAAGCAAGGTGCGGTCGTGGCCGGCGATCCCGGCGTCTTGGCCGCGATCGGCAACTACGGTCCGGGGGGCGCGCTCGGTGTGCTCGGCGTGTTCAGTGTGCCGCAGC
>CAZDGY010000926.1:2641-2966 GCA_964504685.1 uncultured Kofleriaceae bacterium
AACGATGCCGGTGAGTACGAAGCGGAGCAGCTGGGGCCCGAGCCCTACGGCGACTTCACCCAGACCGCGGGCGTGCTGTTCGACGTGTGCGGCCAACAGCCCGCGTGCGTTCAGTCGGCCAAGCTGTTCAACATCGCGCTCGGCGCGACCGGCGAGCTGTTGCTCGCGTTGCGCGGCGATCACGTCTACGGCGGCAAGAACTCGCCGGCCGGAACCGATGTCGGCGCCGACGAGCCGTACTGCGGTGGCTACTACCTAGCGACCTCCGGATCGACGCCGAGCTGGAGCTTGACGAAGTGCCACGATCTCGTCGGCGACCCGCAAG
>CAZDGY010000927.1:0-2965 GCA_964504685.1 uncultured Kofleriaceae bacterium
TCGATGCGACGCTCGAACCGCCCGCGTCGATCCCGAGTGAGGGCACGTTCACCGTCGCGTTGCGGATCAAGAACACGACGAAGATGCCGCTCGCGAACCTCTACCCCGATGTCGGCGAGCGGTTCTTCGGCTTGCAAGGACTCGACGTTGCGCCGCAACTCACGAACTACAGCGACGCCGACTACAAGATCGAGGAGGTCGAGCAGCCGAAACCCGAAGCTGCGGCCGCGGCCGACTCCGACAACGACTCCGATGACTCGGACAAGAACGCGCTCGCGCCCGGCGCCGAGCGGTTGTTCATCTATCACGTCGAGCCCACGCATCCCGGCGTCAACCACTTCACGTTCGTTGCGTACGTCCGCTCGACGAACGGCGGCGCGATGAGCTCGCTCGTGCTCGACCGTCCCGAGCTGCCCGAGCCCGCCCCCGCGGTCACAGCGCTGAAGTAAGGAAACTTCGCGATCGCGAAACACTTCGCGCGCCGCGCCTGAGGCACGCTCGGTAGATGGCACGACCCGACTCGCTCGATCCTGACAAAGCGCGTCGCGCCGCTCGCGATCCCAAGCGCCCCGGCGACGACTGCCGCGCCGAACCCGGTAGCTGGCAGGTCGTCGTCGATCGCAACAAGTGCGAAGGCAAGTCGGATTGTGTCGCGGTGTGCCCGTACCACGTGTTCGAGGTCGGCCGGATCACCGACGCTGACTACACGAAGCTGTCACTGATCGGCAAGCTCAAGAGCCGCGCGCACGGCAAGAAGACCGCATACACGCCAAACGCGGATGCTTGCCACGCGTGCGGGATGTGCGTCGTCGCGTGCCCCGAGAAAGCGATCGCGATCGTCAAACGCTGAGATCGGTGTCGATCGCGGCCGCGACCGCGCGGCCTTCGGCGATCGCCCACACGATCAGCGACGCGCCGAGATGCGCGTCACCCGCGGCATACACCCCCGCGACCGAGGTTCGCCCGCGTGCCGCGATCAGGTTGCCGCGCGGATCGACGGCAACGCCGAGTTGCGCGACGAGCTCTGCCGTGTCGCCGCCGGTGAATCCGAGCGCGAGGATCAACACGTCGGCCGGGATCCGAACCTCTTCGCCGGGACGATCCAGTCTTTCGCCGACGAGCGCCGTGAGACTACCGCCCTCGCCTTCAAGCCGCGTCGTGCGAAACGAGAACTCGCGCGCGCCGCCCTCTTGCTGCGAGCTCGACGTGCGAAACACGAGCGGCCAGCTCGGCCACGGGTTCGTTGCAGCGCGGACCTCGGGAGGTTGCGGCATGAGCTCGATCTGCGAGACTTCGCGCGCGCCTTGGCGCAACGCGGTGCCGAGACAGTCCGAGCCGGTGTCGCCGCCTCCGAGGATCACGACCCGCTTGCCACGCACGTCGAACAAGCCGGGCTGGGGCGAGCCCGCACCGTCGAATCCGGCGCGTACGCCTCGGGCCAGCGCCTCGTTTTGGTCGACAAGATAGTCCATCGCGAGCACCACGCCGTCGAGGACCCGGCCCGGCACCACGAGGTCGCGCGGCTTCATCGCACCGATCGCGACGACGACCGCATCGTGCTCCGCGCGCAGTTGCTGCCACGTCGGATCGCGCCCGACACGCACTCCACAGCGCAGCTCGATGCCTTCGGCCTCGAGCAACGCGAGCCGGCGATCGATGACGTGCTTCTCGAGCTTGAAGTCGGGGATGCCGTAGCGCAGCAGGCCGCCCGCGCGCTGCGCCGCTTCGTAGACGACCGCGCGATGCCCGGCGCGATTGAGCTGCGCGGCGGCGGCGAGACCGGCTGGACCCGAGCCGACGATGCCGATCGACTTGCCGGTGCGCGTGCGCGGCGGCGCCGCGACGATCCAACCTTCGCTGAACGCGCGCTCGACGATCGCCTTCTCGACTGCTTCGATCGTAACTGCGGCCGAGTTGATCGCGAGGACGCACGCGGCTTCGCACGGCGCGGGACACAGCCGCCCCGTGAGCTCGGGGAAGTTGTTGGTCGCGGCGAGCCGGCGATACGCGTCGTGCCAGCGATCGCCGTAGACCAGATCGTTGAAATCCGGGATCGGATTGCCGAGTGGACAGCCGCTCTGGCAGAACGGCACGCCGCAGTCCATGCACCGGCCGGCCTGGCGGTGCAGCTCTGCGCGATCGGTCCCCGCATCGACCTCGCGCCAATCGCGTAGCCGCTCTTCGACCGCGCGTCGCGTCGGCACGATGCGTTGCCACTCGACGAAGCCGGTCGGCTTACCCACTGGCCACCACGAGCGATGGTGGACGCGTCCGCACGGCCGCGCGCCGCACCTGCAACACGCGCTTGTAGTCATTCGGCATCACTTTGACGAACCGCGCGACGAGGTGGTCCCAGTTGTCGAGCACGCGCCGGCCGAGCGCGCTCGCGGTGAACCGCACGTGATCTTCGATCAAGTTGTAGACGAGCCACAGGTCGCTCTCGTCGACGAGCGATTCGAGCTCGACCATCTCGAGGTTCGTGCGACTGCGCGCGACTTGCTGCGGATCGAACAGATACGCGACGCCCCCGCTCATGCCCGCGGCGAAATTTCGGCCGATCGCTCCGAGGACAACGACCACGCCGCCGGTCATGTACTCGCAGCCGTGATCGCCGACGCCCTCGACCACCCCGCGAGCGCCCGAGTTGCGCACTGCAAACCGTTCGCCCGCAATGCCAGCGGCGAACAAGTCACCGCCGGTTGCTCCGTACAGCGCTACGTTGCCGACGATCACGTTTTGGTCCGCCGCGAACCGCGCACCGGGCGGAGGCGCGACGACGATTCTGCCGCCCGACATCCCCTTGCCAACATAGTCGTTCGCTTCGCCGGCGAGTGTGAGCGTGACTCCCGGCGCGAGAAAGGCGCCAAAGCTCTGCCCCGCCGAGCCGGTGAACTTCACGTTGACCGAGCCCTCGGGCAAACCGCGCGCACCGTAACGCCGCGCGATCTCTCCGGACAGCATCGTG
>CAZDGY010000928.1:0-2957 GCA_964504685.1 uncultured Kofleriaceae bacterium
AACTACGCGTACCCCGCAGCAGCGGGCGCTCCGCAACTACGCGATCCTCGCCGGGTGCTTCATCGCGCTCAACGCGGCGTTTTTCGCGCTGTCGGATTGGTATTACGGAGGCGAGGCCGACGGCATCTGGCAGACCCGCTTCGAGTGGCTCGGGTTCACGGTCACGCTGTTCGTCGTCGCCAAAGCCGCGCAGCTCAAGCCGCGCGAAGTCGGCCACGGGCTCGCCGCAGCGCTCGGACTCACGCTGCTCGGCCTCGGGTTCGCCGCGATCAAACACGGCATGACACCCGTACTGTGCGCGACGCTGCTCGTGCTCGGCACACTGCTCCCGCTGTTGTCGTATTACGCGTCGACCGGCTCGCGCCCGGCGTGGTCGTTCTTGATCTCGACGTGTGCGGTCCTCGCGCTGTGCCTGTTCTTCGGCGCACCCAAGGTTCGCGGCCAGCTCGGCATCGGGCTGTGGACCGCGCTGATCTTCCCCGGGCTATTCGTGATCGCGACGGTCGCGCTGATCGTGATCCGACGTCAGTTCGGCGCGAAGCCGACGTCGCGCACGTTCGCGACCGAGTAACGGCGGATAGCCGGCGATCGTGCTTGCCGGCCTGGCGGTCGTCCGCTAAAACGGCGGTACGATCACTATCACGGAGGCCGCCATGTCACTGCAGCTCGGAGACGAAGTACCGGATTTCACCGCGGAGACGACCGAGGGTCCGATCCACTTCCATCAGTTTCTCGGCAACAGCTGGGGCGTGTTGTTCTCGCACCCGAAAGACTTCACACCGGTGTGCACGACCGAGCTCGGTCGCGTTTCGGCGCTCAAGCCCGAGTTCGACAAGCGCAACGTCAAGGTCGTCGGCCTTTCGGTCGATCCGCTCGGCTCGCACAAAGAGTGGGCGAACGACATCAAAGAGACCCAGGGTCACGCGCTGAACTTTCCGTTGATCGCCGACGGCGACAAGAAGGTCGCGAACCTGTACGGGATGATCCATCCGAACGCGAGCGACACGTTCACCGTGCGCTCGGTGTTCATCATCGGCCCGGACAAGAAGCTCAAGCTGAGCCTGACCTACCCGGCGAGCACCGGCCGCAACTTCGACGAGATCCTGCGCGTGATCGATTCACTGCAGCTGACCGCGAAGCACAAGGTCGCGACCCCGTCGGACTGGAAGCAGGGCCAAGACGTCATCATCGTGCCGTCGGTCAACGACAACGATGCCAAGGCGCTGTTCCCGAACGGCTGGAAGACGCTGAAGCCATACCTGCGCGTCGTTCCGCAGCCGAAGGCGTAGTCATCCGGCTAGCGTGATGTCGCGAGCCGCGAACCGCGGCACGTAGTCGCGCGTCACGCATTCGGCGAGGATCGCGGCGTACTCGCGCGGAGGTGCGAGGCCCCACGCTCGCTCGACTTGGGTGATCGCGCCGGCGTCGGCTGCGACGACCGGGTTGCCGGTGCCGTAGCTCGCCTCGACTTGGCGCAGCAGCGGCGGCAGCTCGTTCGCGATCGCGGTCGGCTCGGCGCCGCTCGCGATCAAGTAGTCGAGCAAGTCCCAACCGAACTCGCGATGGCGGACCTCGTCGACCAGGATCCGATCGAGCGCCGAGCGAGCGATCGGCTCGGTGCATTCCGCGCGGAGATGCGCGAACAGGGGGACGGCGACGGTCTCACCGAGGCAGAACACGCGCAGGCAGGTGCGTAAGATGTCGACCTCGAGCGCGGCCGACGACCGAGCGAGCGCGAGTTGTTCGCGCATGATCGCGGGGGGAGCGCCACCGCCGGCGGCGACATAGACCTCGTGACTCGAACGCGAGTGAACGAGCTCGTCGCTGACGATCGCGAGCCCGGCTTCGATCAGATCGGGAGGCGCGCCGATTTGGATCAGCCACAGCGTCAGCTGTTGCGTGACCGCGGCCGAGGTGTACTCGGCGCCGATTCGCGCGTGCCATTCAGCGCGAACGCGAGCGAGCTCTACTCGGGACACGGCACGACGTGCGGCCGCGGAGGGTTGCACATCGCATGCGGCGGGCACGGCGACGGCTCGCGCAGGACAATGCATTGATCGCCGTTGGCCATCACGGTGATCGGCTTGTCGAGCGAGACGCCGGCCGGACATGCGTAGTCGATCGGGTGCGGTGGCTCGCCGGTGACCGCGACGCACTTGTCGTCGTGTTTCGTCACGGTCCAGCGTTGATCTGGTGCGTGATCGTGACCGGGCGCGGGCGGATTGCGAGTCGCGGTCGGCGCCGGCTTGGAGTCGGTTTGAGGCGGCGGAGGGTTCCAATGGATCGGCTCGGGGGCCGGATCGGCGGGCTGTGCGTCGACCGGCGCGGGCGGATTCGCCGGAGTCGGGTCTGCAGGCGGTGGCGCGGGTGCGGGGGCCGGCGGTTGCGAGCCACCGCACGCGGCGAGCGTAATGATAAACGGCGCGGCGAAGTGGCGACGTGGCGTGCGCGCTGACATCCGCGCAGCATAGCGCTACTGCGGGCAGGCCACCGGGATCGGCGACGGCGGGTTGCACGATCGGCCGGTGAGACACGGATATTCTTCGAACACCACTTCGCAGCTCGCGGCCGCGCGGATGACGACGATCGGATAGACCAATTGCGAGTCGTCCGGACACGGATACGACGTCGCCGGCGGACCGCCGCACGCCGCGCTCGGCGGACATCCGAGCTCGGCCGTGGCGCTGCACCCATCGGCCGTGCGATCCACCGACCAGCGGTTCGCTTCGACGCCGCGCGACGGCGCTGCATCGATCGTCGTCGTCGGGGTGATCGGGGCGGGCGAGCTCTTCACGGGTGGCGCGGGCGAGCTGCCGCATGCCGCGAACGTCACGATAAATGGCGCGGCGAAGTGGCGACGTGGCGTGCGCGCTGACATCGCGCCAGCTTAAGGCCAATGCCGATCAGTTACGGCTAAGCCCTCGACGAGAATCCGGAATTCGGGAAGTTAGGACGAG
>CAZDGY010000929.1:0-2957 GCA_964504685.1 uncultured Kofleriaceae bacterium
GAACGCCGAGCGGGTGCGACCACGCCGATGCGCGCACCGTGGCGCATCCCGCTTCGGTGCAGAACGTCGAGGGCGACGCATAGTCGACCATGCTCGCGATGCTCGCGGCGAGGCCGATGACTGGGAACGCGAGGCCGGCAAGCGCGACGAGGCGGGGACGCATCGAACGACCATAACCGGTCGCGACGCGGAGCGATTCCCGGATCTTGGAATGTCGGTGCTGCGCCGTGCGCACTACGAAGACGGGCTGCGCACGCTCGCGCAGGTCGCGGATTACTACGGCGACGTGATCGCGGGTGCCGACCCGACGCGGGCGTTCGTGTGCGCCTTCGACCGCGTACCGATCGCGTATCTCCAAGCGTACCGGGTGGCCGACTATCCCGCGTACGCGGATGCGCTCGGCGTCACCGATGATGCAGTCGGCATCGACATGCTGATCGGCGACCCGGCCTCCGCGCGATCCGCTGTTACGAGCGCGCCGGGTTCGCGTATGTCCGCACGCTCGACGTGCCCGGCGAGGCGCAGCCCGAGTACTTGATGCGAACGGCTTCGAGCTGACGACCGGGCTATGGCTTCGCCGCCGTCTTCGTCGCCGGTGCGTCCATCGCCGCGAGCGCGGCCTTGGCGGCGGCGAGCGCATCGGGATTCTGCTGCGACGCCGGCAGCGACTCGAACAACTTCACGGCTTGCTCGCGAAATCCGCGCTCGGCGGGATCTTTGGCCGCGGCAGCGATGTCGGCGCGCAGCGACAGCACGCGGCCTTTGCGCGGCCCATAGACCATCGCGAGTGCCTCGTCGGTGGCCTTCGCCGCCTCGGGCAGCTTGCTGGCCTTGAAGTACAACCAGCCGAGGCGCGCGCGGGGGTCGTACTCGTTCGGCAGATCCTTCGCCGAATTCTCGAGCGCGGGCACGAGCTCGAGCGGCACGCCGAGATAGACGTAGACCTCGGCACGCGGCCAGTTGTAGGTCATCGCCGCGAGCGCGGTCGGCGCTTGTTCCGCCGTCGCGTCCAGCAGCTTGCGTTGCTCGACCGCGATCGCCTTGGCCTCGGTCTTCTTGCCGACCTCGTCGAGCGTTTCGCGCAAGCTCGCCATCGCGTCGGAGCGATCGTCGACCGATAGCTGAGCGGCCGGATCGCCAAGCAAGTGCATCCAGCGCTCGATCGCGAGCTTGCGCAGCGACGCGACGGTTTCGGTGTTCGCGGGCGACTTGGCCAGCTCGGTCGCACACGCCATCGCCGTGCCGAGGAAATCGCTCGCGACCGCTGCATTGCCTGTCTGTTCAGCGTGCTCGGTCGCGAGCTTCGCGCAACCCGTGAAGTCCTTGCGCTTCAGCTTCGTCAGGATCCAGGCGCCGAGCGCTTCGGGACGGCGCGCGAACGTCGCCGGCAACGCGCCAAGCGCAGTCTCGAACAGCTGATCGGCGTGCTCGAGATCTTTGACCGCGAGCGCCTGTTCGGCGAGCACGAGCTGCTCCTCGGGCCCGGCGCCGTGCGCGGTGCCGGCGGCGAGAAACGCGTGGAACTGCGGCACGCTCGACGAGCCGACCAGTCGCGCGCGCACGTGCTCGCCGGCGTCGAGAACGTAGTACGTCGGCCACGCCGAGATCGACAGCTTCGCGAGCGCTGTCGCATTGGCCTCGCGATCGGTGTCGAGTGCCACGAACACGAACTTGTCTCGCTCGGTCGCGAACGACGGATCGGTGAACACCGTCGTCTGCATCGACAGGCAGGTGTGGCACCACGGTGCCCACAGGTCGACGACGAGCGGCAGCTGCTTGCTCTGCGCGCACGCGAGCGCGCCGGCGTAGTCATCCGCGATCCACCGCAGCTGGCCTTCGGCGTGTGCGTACAGCGGGCCGCACGGATCGGCGGCTGCGACCTTGGCCGGCGCGGCCGAGCCGGTTGCGGGTGGCGCCGCATCGTGGCCGTGACAACCGGTCGCGCCGATGATCGCGAACATCGCCAACATTCGGGGCATGTCGGCGTCTTAGCACAGGTGATATGGTCCGCCGCCATGTCCTCGCGGCCGCCTCCGACTGTGCCCGAAGCCCCCGCGGAATCGACGCTCGAACGCATCATCGGCGAGCGCCGCGACAAGGGCGCCGCGTTGCGCGCGCAGGGCTCGCACCCTTACCGCAACGACCTGCGGCCGACGACGTCGCTCGCCGAGGTCCGCGCGCGTTACGAACCGACGAAGCCGACCGAGCCCGCCGCGAAGGATGCCGGCATCGCGGCGATCGACGGCGCAGTGCTTCGGGTCGCTGGCCGGGTGCTGGTCAAGCGCGGCATGGGCAAGACGGTGTTCACGCCGATTCGCGACGCGAGCGGCGATCTCCAGCTCTATCTCAACGTCGATCACCTCGATGCCGGGGACTTCGCGAACACGCTGCCGCAACTCGATGCCGGCGATATCGTCGTCGCCGAAGGGCCCGCGTTTTGGACCAAGCGCGGCGAGCTGTCGCTGCTCGCGAGCCGGCTGTGGATCGCGACGAAGTCGCTACGGCCGTTGCCCGATAAGTGGCATGGCCTGACCGACGTCGAGCTGCGCTACCGCCAGCGCTACGTCGATCTCGCGGTGTCGCCCGACGTTCGCGACGTGTTCCGCAAGCGCTCCGCGATCGTGCGCGGCATTCGCCAGTTCCTCGACTCGCGCGGGTTTCTCGAAGTCGAGACGCCGATGATGCATCCGATCATCGGTGGCGCGGCGGCTCGACCGTTCGTCACTCACCACAACGCGCTCGACATGAAGCTGTTCATGCGAATCGCGCCCGAGCTCTATCTCAAGCGCCTCGTCGTCGGCGGCTTCGAGCGGGTCTACGAGATCAACCGCAACTTCCGCAACGAGGGGCTGTCGCGCAACCACAACCCCGAATTCACGATGCTCGAGTTCTATCAGGCGTACGCGACGTACACCGACCTGATGGATGAGACCGAGGAGATGGTCGGCGAGCTCGCG
>CAZDGY010000930.1:0-2943 GCA_964504685.1 uncultured Kofleriaceae bacterium
CGCGGTGAAAGCGACCCCGCACACCGGGCGCTCCACGCCGATCACCGTCGCCGTGCGTGGCGGCACCTACGCGTTGGCATCGACCTGGACGCTCGACAGCTCTGACTCCGGCAGCGCTGAGGTGCCGATCATTTACACAGCGTTTGGCTGCGAGACGCCGATCATCAGCGGCGGCGTTGCGATCACGTCGTGGACCGCCGGCGCCAACGGCGCACTCACGGCGCAGATGCCGACCGGGGCGGACTTCGCCCAGCTATGGGTCAACGGCGTCCGGAGGTATCGGCCGCGTGCGCTGGTTGGCGCTTACGGCACGATCGACGCGCCGACCGCGAGTGGCTTTCACTACACCGACGCCACCGCGTTCTCGCCGTCGTGGCACAACCTCGGCGACGTCGAGGTCGTGGTGTTCGAGAAGTGGACGGTCTCGCGCAAGAAGGTCGTGAGCGTCAACGCGGGCGCCCAGACCGTGACGACCGGCGCGTTCACCGACAACGACGGCAACCACGGCTACATGCAGGATCACCGGTTCCTCGTCGAGAACGTGCTCGAGGCGATCGCGCCGGGCGAGTTCTACCTGGACAGCGCGAGCCACGTGTTGACGTACCAGCCCGCTCCAGGCGAGAGCGCCGATAACGTCACTGCGATCGCCCCGTCGCTCACCCAGCTCGTGTCGGCGACCGGCCTCACGTACACGACGTTCCGCGGCCTGACGTTCTCGCACTCGAACTACGTCATTCCGGCCGCGGGCTATCAGGCCGCCCAGGCGCTGTGGGATGTCCCGCCGGCGTTTCTGCTCGACAACGCGGCACACGTCACGGTCGACGGCTGCACGTTCGAGCACCTCGGAAACCTCGCGCTCGACATCGAGGGTAGCGGTGGCTTCGTGTCGTCGGCCAACGATCCGTACGCGGTCGAAGTCATTAACAGCACGTTCGCCGACCTCGGCACGAGCGGCGTGCGCGTCGGCTACAAGAACGCAGCCCCGTACGCGGTGACCGACGCTACCGCGACGCAGCACGTCCACGTCGCGAACAACCTGATCACCGGCGGCGGCCGCTATCTCGCCGGCGGCATGGGGATCATCGTCGGCGAGGCGCACGACAACCTGATCGAGCACAACGAGATCTACGACTTCTATCAAACCGCGATCTCGGTGGGCTACACGTTCGCGTCGCAACCGAGCTCGGGCACGGTCGCGACATATCCGAGCTCGCTCGCCCACGACAACATCATCAAGAACAACCTCATCCACGACATCGGCCGCGGCGTCACCGACGATCTCGGCGGCATCTACCTGCTCACCGGCTCGTCGACCGGCAACCTCGTCACCGGCAACGTGATTCACGATGTCATCAACTCGCCGACCACCGGTGGCTATGGCGCGAACGGCCTGTACTACGACCAGGGCACGAGCAACGTGCTGTCGCACTACAACCTCGTCTACCGGATCTCGGACGCGCTCATGCAGCAGAACGAGGGGCGCGCCAACACGTTCACGAACAACATCTTCGCGTTCGGCCGAGTGGGCGTCTATCACCACCAGTTCTACGAGCCGCCGACGATCCTGTGGGCGACGTTTAGCGACAACATCGTGCTCTACGATCGCGGCGCGTTCCTCGACGCGAGCTGGTACTGCCCGGCTGGCACCGACTGCCGCAGCTCGTTCGACCTCCACGACGAGAACATCTACGACACCGCCGCGGCTCCGACGTTTACGACCAAGTCTCCGGCCAAGGACTACACGCTCGCGGCGCTGCAGAGCGGCGAGTCCGAGGAGCTGGGCTCGGTGATCGCCGACCCGATGTTCGCGAACCCCGCGTATGGCCACGACGACTTCACGCTGTCGACGAGCTCGCCGGCGCTCGGCGTCGGGTTCACGCCGTTCATGATCAGTGCGGCAGGACGCACGTCCGCATCTCCGCTGCCACCGGCTGTGCCGGACGGATATCCGCGGCAGGAGCCGGCGGATCCGTCGACGTTCTACTGAAAGTGCTACGCCGTGCGCTTCTGGCAGGTGTAATAGGAGCCAGCGGCGTTTCCACCGCGGACAATCTTCGGATCCGCCGGCTGCAACGCACGGACGAGGTTCTTGAGGGTCGCGGTCTCGACGGTGAGCTTGGTGTGCTTGATCTTCTTCATGGGTCGATGCCTCCGCGCGCTTCATTGCGCCGATCGCGGCGCATTGCGATGACCACCTCGGCCAATCGCGTGACCCGCCCGGCAGGACGGCCCGAAATCGCGTTCAAGTTCGTCGACGTGTAACCGCCCGGTATCAACCTCGGGCGCGACATGCGCGCGCGGGTCGCGACCCACGAGCGCTTCACGCTGCGCGCTTCCACTTCTCGCACGCGCACCCGCAAGGCGTTGCGCCGGCCGCGTATTCGGACGTGTTCGGAGCACCTGTGAAATTCGGCATGCCGTTCGACGAGCTCGAGCTCGACCGATCGCAGCTCGACCTCGCGTTTGCATCGGCCGACGAGCTGATCTCCGCGGTAC
Organism: uncultured Kofleriaceae bacterium; assembly: GCA_964504685.1. Classification (GTDB taxonomy): domain Bacteria; phylum Myxococcota_A; class Polyangia; order Haliangiales; family Haliangiaceae; genus JABFXX01. The sequence continues at coordinate 2,497 of CAZDGY010000930.1, forward strand.
TCGAAACGAAGGTCGCGGCACTCGCCGCCGTACCCACCGGCGGCAGCGCTCTCGTCGATCGCGTTCGGCGAACGGCCGCGTCGGATCTTGCCGCTCGCCCATCGCCAGCCGCGATCGCGAGCGAGCTCCGCACCAGCGAGCGCACGCTGCGGCGCCAGCTCGAGCGCGAGGGCACTTCGGTGCGCGCGCTGATCGCCGATGTTCGGCTACAACGCGCGCGCGAGCTCCTCGCGGTCGGTCGACCGGTGAAGGACGTCGCGCTGAGCCTCGGGTTTTCGGAGCCCAGCGCGTTCAGCCGCGCGTACAAGCGTTGGACCGGCCGATCGCCGACCTGATCGCACGTCAGGGCGACGATTGAACGGCCCCGATATCAACCGAGGTTCCGCGCGGCCTTCCCCAAAAATCGTGCGGCGACGCATGCGCGCGATCACCCGCAGCACGACACGG
>CAZDGY010000931.1:0-2939 GCA_964504685.1 uncultured Kofleriaceae bacterium
CGCGCCGCCGCTCCGTAACGAGCCGCGACTACGTCAGCTCGACCAGCAGCTCGCCCGACACCGCGGTCTGGCCCGCTTGCTTGTGCACCGCCGCGACCGTGCCGCCGCGCTCCGCGATCAGCTCGTTCTCCATCTTCATCGCTTCGAGCACGAGCACCGCAGCTCCGGCTGCGACGCTATCGCCGACCGCAACGAGCACCTTGACGACCTTGCCGGCGATCGGCGCGCGAATCGCTTCGCCGCGCGCCTTAGGGGCGCGTGCGCCGGCGGCCTGCGCGAGCCGGCGGTGCATCGCATCCTCGACCGTCAGCATCGCCTCGCTCGCGCCGACCGACGCGCCGATCGCGCCGGGCTGACGATCCCGGTCGAGGTCGACGAGGAACTGGCGGCCATCGATGACGAGCGACCAGGTGCCCGGCCGGATCTCGCGGGCGTCGACCTCGCGCGCCTGGCCGTCGATCGAGACCCGGAGCTTGCCGGGCTCGCCCGGCTCGATCACGACGTTGCGATCGGTGCCATCGGCGGTGACGATCAGCTCGCGCTTGCTCATTGCTTGCCGCAACGGGTTATACACTACGTCCCGTGCCCGCTCCGCGTCTGGTCGATGTCCTGCTGGAGCGGAGGATCATCGTGTGCGTCGGGTCCGGTGGCGTCGGCAAGACCACGACCGCAGCGGCGTTAGCGCTCGCGGCCGCGCGCCGCGGCAAGCGCACGCTGGTCCTGACGATCGATCCGGCGAAGCGGCTCGCGAACTCGCTCGGCCTCGCCCAGCTCGGCCATAACGTCCAGGAAGTCGACCGCGCGCTCGTCCGCCGTGGCGCGCCGAGCGACAAGGGCGAGCTCCACGCGATGATGCTCGACCAAAAGCAGGCGTTCGACGAGGTCGTCCAGCGCCATGCGAAGGATCCGGCGGCGGTCAAGCGGATCCTCGCGAACCCGGTGTACTCGCAGATCTCGGGCTCGCTCGCCGGCGCGCAGGAGTACGCCGCGATGGCCAAGCTGCACGACTTCGATCGCGAAGGCGGCTGGGACACGATCGTCGTCGATACGCCGCCGACTGCGAACGCGCTCGATTTTCTCGATGCGCCACGCAAGCTGAGCGAAGCGATCGACTCGCCCGCGATCGAATGGTTTCGCAAGCTGCAAGGCGGCTCTGGCTCGGGCTGGTCGCTCGTCGGCAAGACCGGCTCGTTCATCTTGAAGCGGCTCGCGAAGTTCGTCGGCACGAAGTTCCTCGACGACATCAGCGTGTTCTTCACCGAGTTCAACGACATCCTCGGTGGGTTTCGCGTGCGCGCCGAGGAGACGTTCTCGTTGCTGCGCCAACCGCGCGTCGGGTTCTTGCTCGTCGCCAGCCCCGAACCGATGGCGGTGCGCGAGGCGCGATTTTTCCACGAGCGGCTGGTCGCCGCCGCGATGCCATTCTTGGGCTTCGTCGTCAACAAGGTGCACCCGTCGCGGCCGGTGAGCGCAAGCGTTCCCGAGATCGTCGCTGCGCTCGCGGGCAACGCGGGCATCGCCGCGCTCGGCGTCTCGGGGACGACGCGCACGATGGCCGCGCAAGCGCTCGCCGATGCCCATCGCGAGCTCGAGTTGCTTGCCGCAGCCGATCGCGCCGCGCTCGACGAGCTGCGCAAGGCCGGCGGCGATGGCTCGTTGCTCGTCGAAGTGCCGCTGCTCGCCGACGACGTGCACGACGTCGAACGCCTGGTCGCGCTCGAGCGCTACTTGTTCGCGTGAGCCGCGTGAGACGCGTGAGCGACTCCGGTCGCGGTCCAGATTTGATCGAGTAGCGCGGGCTCGGCCCACGCCGGCACGCCGATCGCGATCACGACGGACGGCCCTCGGCGCTCGACCCACGCGAACCTGCCATCGAGTGCGAGCCAGATCGTCTGCGTGTAGCCGTGGTCGACGGTCGCACCGAGCACGGCGTCGGCTAGCGCGCGCGTCGCCGCGTCGTACGCTTCGATCGCATCGACCTCGCTGTCCCATTCGAACCGCGCGACGCCGACCGCGTGCTCTGGTCGCGCAGTCGCGACGTTTGCGATCGGCGCGAGCGTGATCACGCGATCGCCGCCCCACCCGGCCGCGGCCTCGCTCGCGACCAACTCACCGACGCCGTGCGACCGCAAGAACAGGTCGAAGCCGAGCTCGCCCCACACGGTCGCTTCCGCAATCGCATAGCCGGCGAGCACCGGCGGCACGCTCGCGGTCACCGGGATCGGCCGATCGTCGGCGAGATAGAGATCGGGATGGAGGATCTGCTCGGTCGAGCGCGGCGGGCGCTGGAAAGCGGCGTCGATCGCGGTCCACGCGTGGCGACGGCGCAGCGCCGCGACGAACCCCAAGCCCGCACGGTACGGAAACAGCATCGCCTCGCGCACCGCGAGCGGCGCGCGATCGAACGCGGCGTTGGTCGTATCGCCAGCCGCACCCGGTGCATCCATCGCCTTGGTCAGCTCGTTTGCGACTTCCGGATCGGACCACGGCGGCGCGCGATGCACCCGGGACATCGCGACCTCGATCATCACGGCGATGCCATCGCCTTCGACGAGAGCATCGCGCGCGAGCGATGCGTCGTCCTCTCCCGGCGGCAGCTTCTCGAACGCTTGCAGATCGTAGCTCTGATCCTGCAAGCCGTGATCGATCTCGTGCGCGAGCACCATCTCGGCCCGGTCGGCATCATCGCCGGAGCTACGAGCGATCGATAGCCGCTTTGTTTTCGGATCGTAGTAGCCCGCGATCTGTTCGGTCAGCAGATCGATGATTAGCTGTTCGTAGTCGGTATCGAGCGGGATCAAACCCCAGCGCGCGAGCGCGAGTCCTTCGGCATGCATCTCCGCCTCGGTCTTGCGGTCGCTCGCTTCTTTGACCAGGCGCGCGCGCAGCTCGTCCTTGTCGACGATCTCGTTCGGGATCGCGTGCTTGAGCGGCAAGCC
>CAZDGY010000932.1:0-2936 GCA_964504685.1 uncultured Kofleriaceae bacterium
GCCCAGATAGATCACGGTGCCGAGCCCCGACGCGAGGTACCCGATCGTGAGCATGAGTGCATTTCGGTTCTCGCCGGCGCCCAAGAACAAGGCGAGTGGAATGCCGATCGCGAACATCACGCCGACGGTCGCGATGAGGAGCTTGAGACGCGCGGCGCGGATCTTCGCGACCTGGCTAGCGAGGAGCTCGCCTCGGCGGTTCGCCGCGAGCTCGTCCTGGGTCCACGCGGTTTGCAGCGTCTTCATACCGGCGGCCGAGGGTCGTCGTCCTGCTTCTTCTTCGCCGGCCGGAAGATCAGATCCATCGGCTCGGCCTTCTTGCCCTTGCTGTGATCGCCGCGATCGTTCGGGTTCTGGCCCGGCGGCATCACCCACGGGATCGGCGTATTCGGATAGCCGTGCGCGGCTTCGAACATGTAGCGCGACCACAGCGGCACGACCGTTAGATAGGCCGCATCGCTCTTGCCGAGTGCGCGCTCGCGTTTGTCGTCGCCCATCCACACGAGCGTCGTGAACTTCGACGTGAACGCGATGAACAAGTTGTCGCTCGTCGCGCTCGACGTTCCGGTCTTGCCCGCGGCGACGAGCCCGGTCGCGCGCAGCACGCTCGCGAAGCCAAACGCGACCTCGTTCGCGAGCAACTTCGTCATCAAGAACGCGGTGCGCGCAGGAATCACCTGCTCCGGCGCGATGCCGGCGAGCGCGGCGATCCGATCGTAGCGATCACCGGCCGCGAGCTGCGGATCCTCGGCGACCGTGTTGTCTTCGACGACGTTGCCGGTGCGATCGACGATGCGCCGCACGTAGACCCAGTTCTTTTCTTTGTCTTTCGCCCGTGGCCACCACGTGCCGAGCCGCGCGAACACGGTGAACGCGCGCGCCATCTCGTCGAGCCGGCTGCACGAAGCGCCGAGCGCGAGGGCGTCATCCGCGAAGATCTTCGTCGTGAACCCCAACCGGCGCGCCCATGCTTCGACGTTCTTCGCGCCGAGTCGGCGAAACAGATCGACGGAAGGGATGTTCTTCGAGAACACGAGCGCGTACTCGAGCGTCACCGCGTTGTCGAGCGTGTCGCCGAGGTTCGTCGGCGTCCACACTTCGCCGGTGTCGGGATCGGTGATCTGCACCGGCACGTCGTCGAGTACGGTGTCGAAGCCGTACCCTTGATCGAGGCCGAGCGAGTAGTAAATCGGCTTGTAGGTCGAGCCTGGCTGGCGACACGCCTGCACCGTGCGGTTGAACACCGAGCGGTCGTAGTCCGAGCCGCCGACCATCGCGACCACGTAGCCGCTGTGATGATCCGCGGTGAAGATCGCGGTCTGCGGATGCGGCACTTGCTCGAGCTTGACGATGTCGGGATGCGCAGCGTCCCACTCGTGTTGATCGTCGTGGACGATCCATGACGGGTTCTTCTGGTCTGGAATCGACCAGTCGCGATAGCGCTCGACCGTGCGAATCTCGCGCGACACCCACACGACGTAACCGGGCTTGAGCGCCTGAGCGACGCTGTCGATCGTGAGGTCGTTGTCCGCGTTGCCGGGTTGCCACTTCGAGGCCCACGACATGTTGCGCAACGGCAGCTGAACGCGACGATCGCCGACCAACAACTCGGCGTGCTCGCCGTCGACCTTGTCGACGAGCGCGAGGTAGCGCTTGCCTGGCGCGAGCGGACCTGCGCCATACAGCTGCTTCTGGCGTTCGAGGAACGTCGCGCGCGCCGGGCCGTCGAGCCGCCACTCGGGCCCGCGCCAGCCTTGGCGCTTGTCTTGATGACGCGCACCGAAATCCGCGTTCTCGTACGCCGCGGATTCCCACGCCGGCTCGGCCGCCGTCTCGATGCGAAGTCCGCGCGAGAACAACCCGTCGTTGCCGTATTGCTCGGTGATGTAGCGGCGGACCTGCTCCGCGTAATACGGCATGCGATCCGGAAACACGTCGCGATACAGGTTGAGCTTGATCGGCTCGGCCTTGGCCTTACCGACATCTGCCGCGGTCGCGACGCCGTAGCCGGCCATCTTGTCGAGCACGCTGTTGCGCCGCTCGATCGCCTTCTTTGGATTTGTCACCGGCGAATACGCGGTCGGCGCCTTCGCGAGCCCGGCGATCAGCGCGCACTCGGCGAGCGTGAGGTCCTTCAGGTCTTTCTGGAAATAGCGCCGGGCCGCAGCCGCCACGCCCCACGCGCCGTCGCCGAGATAGATCTGGTTCAAGTAGACCGACAGGATCGCCTTCTTCGAGTACGTCGCTTCCAGCCGGCGCGCGGTGATCGCTTCCTTCGCTTTGCGCGACAGCGACTTCTCGGCGCCGAGGAACTGCTTCGCGACCTGCTGCGTGATCGTCGAGCCGCCCTGCGCGAAGTCACCGGCGGTGACGTTCGCCCACACCGCGCGCGCGATGCCCTTGAAGTAGATGCCGCCGTGATTCCAGAAGTCGTGATCTTCGACCGACAGGAACGCGTCGACGAGCCGCTGCGGAATCTCTTCGTACGGCACGAACTCGCGCCACTCCTTCGCGAACTCGCCGAGCAGCGTGCCGTCGGCGGCATAGATCCGCGAAACCGACGGCACCGCGTGCGGATACGCGCGTAGGTCGCGCGTGGGCGGAGTGTTGACCGAGAAATACGCGTACAGCAGGGCCGCGCCGAGCGCGCCGAGCGCGAGCCCCACCAGCGTCGCAAAGCCGAACAGCTTGCCGAGCCAGTACGCGAGCCCGCCGTCCGCGCGATTTTCGATCGCGACGCGAGCGCGGGGCTCGGGGGCGGCCAGCTCCAACAACGGGGTGCTAAGCTACCTCGAATGAGTGCGCGTGCACTGCCGATCGTCGTCGCGATCGTCGCGATCGGCGCAGGTGCATGGTGGTGGATACGTCGGACCGGCGAGCCGCCGCCGCCGAGCGCTAGCGCGCAGTCTCCGCCGCCAGTTGCGACCGTCGCGGTT
>CAZDGY010000933.1:0-2934 GCA_964504685.1 uncultured Kofleriaceae bacterium
CCAGGCGGATCGCGTAGAACCCGGCGTTGGTGTCGCGAATCGCGCGCTGTGCGGGCGTCGCATCGGGATGCTCGACGATGCGCTCGAGCACGCCGTTGTCGTCGCGCACGAGTCGGCCGTACGGCATGTCGCGGTCGGGCACGGTCGACAGCAGCGCGAGGCCGGACTTCGACGCGGTGCACGCGGTGACGAGCTCGGCGATGCGTTCGCTCGCGAGCAACGGCGCGTCGCCGGTGAGGATGACGACGATGCGATCGTCGGATTCGGCCGCGACCGCGGGCAACGCGCACTGCACCGCGTGACCGGTGCCGCGCTGCTCGGTCTGATGCGCGATCGCGATCGCGCCGGCGCCAAAGCTGGCATCGAGTGAAGCGCGCACCGCGTCGAGCTGGTGACCGAGGATCGCGACGATCTTTTCAGCCCCGGCCGCACGCGCCGCGGTCACGACCCAATGCAGCATGGGCCGGCCCGCGATGCGATGAAGGACCTTGGCCTGTTCGCTCTTCATCCGCGTGCCGAGCCCCGCGGCCATGATGAAGACAAGAGGAGCTGGACTACTCATGTGGGCGGAAACCGTAGCATGGGCGTCATTCGATCTAGCCGCGAGGCCGGCTCGTACCCCTTATATGCGCCGTCTCGTCGCACTCGGCCTCGTCGCGGGTTGCGGCACGGCGCCGGTGGCGGCCGCTCCCGCGAGCGGCATCGTGTGGTCGCCGGTCATCGACTCCCACGTCCATCTCGCGCTGTGGCCGGTCGCCGACGAGCTCGCGAAGAACGGCGTGCTCGGAGCGGTCGACCTCGCCGAGCCGGAGACCGCGCTCGGCGGCACGCTCCCGATCAAGGTGCTCGCGGCGGGACCGATGCTCACGCACCGTGGCGGCTATCCGCTCGACGCATGGGGCAGCGATGGCTATGGCGTCGGTTGCGACGATGCGGCGTGCGTACGCTCGACGATCGATCGGCTCGCGAGCGAAGGCGCCGCGGTGATCAAGCTCGCACTCGACGACGACGGGCTCGCCCCGGCGCTCGTGCCGGTCGCGGTTGCCGCCGCTCATGCGCATCATCTGAAGGTCGCGGTCCATGCACTGTCCGATGCCGCCGCGCGGCTCGCCGGGCAAGCAGGTGGCGATGTGCTCGCGCACACGCCGGTCGAGCCGCTCGCGCCGGAGACGATCGCACTGTGGCGAGGTCGTGCGGTGATCTCGACGCTCGCCGCGTTCGGTGGTCGCGCCTCGGCGGTCGCGAACTTGCGAGCGTTGCGCGCCGCGGGGGTCACCGTGCTGTACGGCACCGATCTCGGCAATCAGCGCGACGCCGGGCCGAGTGGCGACGAGGTCGCACTGTTGCGCGCCGCCGGGCTCGACGATGCCGCGATCACCGCTGCAATGACCACGACGCCAGCCGCGTACTGGGGCTTCACGTTCGATCTGCGAATCGGCCCAGATGCCACGCTGCTCATGCTCGATCGCGATCCGCGCCGAGACGCGACCGCGTTGCTGTCGCCGCGCGCGGTGTATCTGCGCGGGCATCGGATTCGTTGAGTCCACTCTGCTACAACCGCGGCGTGCGCCGAACCGTTGTCGCCGTGCTCGCGCTGTGCGCGGTCGTAGCGACGCCGCGTCTTGCCGCGGCGCACCAGACGTCGGTCAAGTACATCGACCTCGTCGCGGCCGGACGCCACGTCGCGGTGACGATCCGCGTCGCGCCCGGCGACGTCACCGAGCCGCTCGGGCTGCCCGCCGATGCGAGGCCGAGCGTCGACGATGCGAGCACGCCTAAGGTCGCGGCGTACGTCGCCGATTGGCTGGCGCTCTCCGGTTGCACCGCCTCGCCGCCGATCGCGAAGCCCGACGAAGACGCGAAGTTCGTCGCGGTGACGTGGAGCGACGAGTGTCCGACGACCGCGGAGCTCACCCTCGATTTCACCCGGTTCTTTGCAGTCGATCAGCGCCACATCGCGATCGTTCGGTTGACCGCAGGCGACGAGGCGCCGGTCGACACGATCGTGCGCAACGGCGATCCGCCGCTCGTGTTGCACGCCGGCGAAGCGCCGCCGTCTTCGTTGCTCGCGTGGATCCACGCCGGTATGGACCACATCTACAGCGGTCACGATCACATCGCGTTCGTGCTCGCGCTGTTGCTGGTCGTGATGCTGACGCGCGTGCCCGGCAAGCAGCTGTGGGAGACGCGCACGCTGCCGCAGACGGTGAAGTCCACCGCGACGATCATCACCGCGTTCACGATCGCGCACTCGATCTCGCTAATCACCGCGTCGCTCGGCTTGGTTCACCTGCCGTCGAAGTTTGTCGAGAGCATGATCGCGGCATCGATCACCTATACGGCGGTCGAAGACATCCTCAAGCCTGACGTTCGCTGGCGGTTCGTGCTGACGTTCGGCTTCGGCCTCATCCACGGGTTGGGGTTCGCGTCGGTGCTCGCCGAGATGCTGCCGCCGCACGACGTGGTCGTGCCGCTGTTGTGCTTCAACCTGGGGATCGAGATCGGCCAGCTCTCGATCGTGCTGATCGTGCTCCCGGTGCTGTTCGGCATCTGTCGCGGCCTGACCGCCGACCGCTACCGCCATGCGCTGATGCCGATGTTAGCGGTCGTGATCGCCGTGCTCGGCGCCAACGCGATCGCGATTCGGGCGCTGGGCGTCGATTTGCTGCCGTTTCTGCCGTCCTGGCTCGCGTTCTGAAGCTTGAACGTGCGTTCACGTCGCTTAGGTAGGACACGCCCGCACGTCCCCACCGAGCGCTAGCGTCGCACTGCCGATCTGCACTGCGATCCCGTTCACAGTTCAAACCGCTAGCGCGACCTGTCTATACTGAGGGCACGTTGGCAGTACTCGACGGGAACGAGGACGAGCTACCAGGGAAACCGATCGTCGTTTGTGTGGACGACGATCAGATGAACCTAAACGCGCTAACCCGC
>CAZDGY010000934.1:0-2929 GCA_964504685.1 uncultured Kofleriaceae bacterium
CCGCGGGTTCAAGATCGAGCGCGTCAAGTGCGCGCGCGCGATCAACAGCGACGCGTCGCGCCGCGGCGACGTCGACGAGCTGCTGATCACCGGCTGAGTTACGCGAGCGCGGTCGTCGACGCGTACTTCTGCGTCGACGGATCGTAGTCGAGCAGTGTCCCGACGACGCCGGCGCTCTTCGCGATCCGGACGATGTCTTCGCGGTTGCCGCGCACGACCATCCGGGGCTCGGCGCCATCGAGCTCGCTCGTGGCGACGAACTCGCGTGCCTTTGCGACGTTCTTGAACACGAGCAGGTAGCGGCGGTCATCTCCAGCGCGCGCCATCACCGGCACGCGACCGTCGTTGTCCTGCGTCGCGAGCTCGCCTTCGTTCTGGACCAGCAAAATCCACAGGCCGTCGAGCGGCATCGTGGGAGCAGTCTGCAACATCAATCTGTTTAGCTCCTGCCGCGAGACTGCGGCGGGCGGATAAATGCGCGGTTTCGCTCGATCTGTCAAGTAATACCAGCAGTGCGCCGCGGCTTGACGGCATCGCCCCCGAACGGTCAACTGCGAGGGTGAGGCTCCACCTCCCGATGCTCGGTCCGAGGACGGAGATCCCGGCCGTCGGCGCCCTCCCGACCGGGCTGGTGGACAGCTTCGCGCGCCGCGTCCGTTACTTGCGCTTGTCGCTGACCGATCGCTGCAACTACCGCTGCACCTACTGCATGCCCGACGCGCTCGGCGACCAGCTCGCGTTCGAGCCGCGCAGTGCGCTGTTGACGTTCGAAGAGCTCGAGCGGATCGCGACGGTGTTCGCGCGCCTCGGCGTCCGCAAGCTCCGGCTTACCGGCGGCGAGCCGACCGTGCGACGCGGCGTCGTCGAGCTCGTGCGCCGGCTCGCGAGCGTGCCCGGGATCGAGCAGCTCGCGATGACGACGAATGGCCACTTGCTCGGCGATCTCGCCGGGCCGCTCGCGGAGGCCGGGCTCGGCGCGGTCAACGTCTCGCTCGATACGCTCGATCCAGCGCGGTTCCACGCGATCACCGGGCGCGGCGATCTGGCGGCGGTCGTCCGCGGGATCGATGCCGCGCGTGCGGCGGGGCTTCGCGTCGCGACGAATGCGGTCGCGCTCCACGGCGTCAACGACGGCGAGCTCGCCGCGTTGTGCGCGTTCGCGTGGGATCGCGCGATCACCCCGCGGTTCATCGAGCACATGCCGATGTCCAGCGGCGCGCTCTACGATGCATCCGCCGCGATCGCGGCTGCCGCGATTCGCCGTGCGGTCGAGGCGACGTACGGCGCGCTCGTCGCGGTCGTGCCCGAATCCGCCGATCCGGGGCCGGCGCGCTATTGGGCGCTGGCGAGCGATCCGCGCCGCCGAGTCGGGATCATTTCCGCGATGACCGAGCACTTCTGCGACGACTGCAACCGGTTGCGGCTGACCGCGACCGGCGAGCTGCACGCCTGCCTCGGGCATGATGACGCAGTCAGCCTCCGCGACGTGGTCCGCACCGGCGGCACCGACGACGCTTTGGTCCGCGTCATCGTCGGTGCAGTGTTCGGAAAGCGCTCAGGTCACGCGCTCGCCGCACAACCCCCCGCAAAGCATATGATCGGCATCGGCGGTTAGGCGGCATAGGTTGTCGGGAATGCCAGTTCGCGTGCTACGGTTGGCCTGAAACACGGGACGCCGGCCCGCCGCAAACCCCGCGGAGGTTCGCCTACATGCAGAGCTCCACCCTCGCAAAAGTGCTCATCACCGCCGTCGTCGCCGTCGGCGGCGCGGGCTTCCTCGTGTTCCAAGGCTTGGCGAGCGCGCAGACCTACCGCGCGGTCAACGACCTGGTGAAAGATCCGCTCCAGACCTACGAGGGCAAAGAGCTCAAGGTCCATGGCACCGTCGTCCCTGGCTCGATCGTCGAGTCGGTCGTCAACCAAGAGACTCACCGCACGTTCGTGCTCGAGTACAAGGGCAGCCGGATCCGAGTGTTCAACGTCGGCCCCAAGCCAGACACGTTCAAAGACAAGTCTGACGTGATCGCGACCGGCCACTTGGTCCACGCGGCGACAATGCAGGCCGACGCGGATGCGGTGTGCAAAGACCTCGCGGATCACGGCAAGCCATCGACCGCGTGCCCGGTGCGAGTCGCGGGTGAGCAGGACTGGGTCGTCGATTCGAGCGAGCTGTCGGCGAAGTGCCCGTCGAAGTACGCCGACGGTGCCTCGAACGACCTCAAGACCAAGTACGACCCTAACCAGCCAGCCGGTCAATGAACGCCGCGCAAGCTCCGTTCTCGCCGGTCGCGCTGGTCGGCACGATAGCGTTATTGGCCGCGTACGCCGTCGCCGGCTGGTGCGTCGCCGCTGGCATCGCCGGTAACGCGCGCAAGAATCGCCGGCTCGTCACGTCGTCGGTCTACGGTCTGTACGGCTTCGGCGCGCTGATCGGACTCGCGTCGGCGCTGATGATCTACGCGTTCGTGACTCACGACTTCTCGATCAAGTACGTCGCGCAGACCAGCGATACGTCGATGCCGACCGCCTACAAGGTCACCGCGTTCTGGGGCGGACTCGACGGCTCGCTGTTGTTCTGGGTGCTCGTGCTGTCGCTGTTCTCGGTCGTGGCGATCGCGGTCAACCACAAGCGGCACCGCGACATGATCGGGTTCGTGGTCGCGACGATCATGGTCGTTCAGGTGTTCTTCCTGTCGCTGCTGATCTTCACGAAGAACCCGTTCAACACGTTCCTCACGACGCCCCCGGTCGACGGCAAGGGCCTCAATCCGCTGTTACAGAACTACTGGATGGTCATCCATCCGCCGTCGCTCTACACCGGCTTCGTCGCTGCCACGATCCCGTTCGCGTTCGGCATCGGTGCGCTTGCCTCTAACCGGCTCGACGACATGTGGCTCGGCTCGGTGCGCGTATGGATGCTGATCTGCTT
>CAZDGY010000935.1:0-2924 GCA_964504685.1 uncultured Kofleriaceae bacterium
CACCGGACTCACATGCTCACCGTCGAACCCGATCACGATGTCGGGCACGATCACGCCGAACCTCACCGGCACCGGTACGAACACTGATCTCACCGCGTGGACGAGCGCGAACACAATCGGCAACTACGCCGGCTCGACATGCGGCGGCGGCAGCGTCACGCTAAACGCCGCGGGCGCACTAGGGTGCGCATCGCTCGCGCCGTCGTCCGCGATCAGCGGCACGCTCAACACGATCGCGAAGTTCACGCCGAACGGATCGTCGGCCGGCAACTCGAGCGTCACCGACAACACGGTGACCGTACAGACCGCCGAGGCGGTCAACGTCGGCGCGTTCACCGACATCGGACAGCTGTCGATCTCTGGATCGATCGCGCCGTCGTCGTTTACCGGCACCCGCGTCGACAACTACAACCCGGGCGGGCTCGCGACCACGTACGTGATCGATCAGGTCGTGACGTCGGCGACGGTGATCACGGGTCTCACCGCGCAGGTGTCCGGCACGCAAATCGACTTTCGCAACAGCTCGACGTCAACCGGCACGTTGACGTTCTCCAACGCCGACGCCAACTCACTCGCAGCCAACCGCTTCGCGATGCCGGGCGCGGTCAACTGGATCGTTCCGGCCGGATCGTCGCTGCTCCTGCGCTACACCGGCAGCGACTGGCGTGTGATCGCGAGCGCGACGACCGATCTGCCGATCTTGACGGTCGACGGCAACGCCGCCGTAGGTGGCACGTTAACCGCGGATGCGGGCAATCGCGTGCTCGATGCGTGCGGCGCGGGGCTCACGTGCAGCGCGAACAGCGTCGCGCTTACATCGCCGTCGACGAACACGTACACGGGGACGACGTCGGTGTACTTCGACGATTATCTATCGACGCCGGCCAACGGCATCAACTACGGCCCTACCGGCTACAACGTGTCGACGGGTGGCACCGGCTCAACGATTGTATCGCTCGCCGCCACCGGGCGGCCGGGCGTTTATCAAGCGCAGACCGGATCGCTCGCGACTGGCAATGTGCTGATTTCGACGGCCGCCAACTCGTTCGACTTCGGATCCTATAGCTCGATCTCGTTCACGTGGACGGGCGGATTCGAAACCCTGAGCACGGGGACGCAGACGTACGCGGCCGTGGTCGGATTCTGTGACGCCGCCGGGGCCTCGATCAACTGTGTCGACGGATGCGGTTGGATATATGATCAGGGCAACGTCGCGACAAACGGCGTCAACTCGGGAAACGCGAACACCTGGGAAGTCTACTGCTCGAACAATTCATCGCGAACGTTCTATCTGCTAAACGGCTCGGGCAACTGCGACGCGTCGTTCGCGAAGGGCACGGTCAACGTCGCTGCACTCACGCTGCCGAACACGAACATCCAGACGCTAGAGACGATCGTGACGGGCGCGGGCACCGAGGCGGATTTCTACGCTGAGGGTGTCAAGGTTTGCGAGATCACCACGAACATCCCGACGACGTCGGCGCGCGCAACCGGCGTGGAGCAACATCTCCTGAAGAGCACGGGAATCACCACCGCGAGCACGATGGACGTCGACGCCACAACGCTCTCCTATACGTTGTCAAGCGCTCGTTCGCCCTGATAGGATTCCACTATGGCCACCGCAACTCCCGCTCCTACCCCCGCCCCTGCCCCCGATCCGACACCGACACCGACGCCGGCGCCGGTCGGATCGCCGTTCACCGTCGTGCGTGGTTGGCTGACGAGCGAGCACCTCCTGATGGTGCTCGCGATCGTCACAGCGGCGCTACTCAACGCGGGCGTGATCCCGTCGACGAGCGAGGCCGGCAAGGTCGCTGCCGAGATCGTGACCGTGCTTGGCGCATTCGGCTACACCGCAGCGCGCACGTCGCTCAAGGCCACTGCACTGCGGTTGTCCGCCGGCATCCCGGCGAACGACAACCTCGGCAGCAAGCTCGCGAAGGCGTACGGCGGGCCGCTCGTGATGTTGCTCGCGCTCGGCATCGGCACGTCGCAACTCCATGGCTGCGCGGCGGCGAAGGCCGACGCGAAGATCGCCGGCGGCGCGTTTGCGACGTGCGCCGAGAGCGACGTCTCGCAGATCACCGCGACCGTGCTCGCCGATATCGACGCCGTGATCACGGCGAACGCGCCGTCACTCGAGGCCGATCTCGCCGTCATCGCCGGCACGCTCGCCGGCGACGCCTTCGATTGTGCGGTCAAGGCCGTGCTTGCGATTCGCAGCGCCGTGCCGAACCCGTCGGGCTCGGGCGCTGCGACCGCGGCCGAATCGCCGGGCGTCGTGCGAGCTCGCGCGTACCTCGCCAAGCGCAACGCAGCGAAGGCGGCGGCGAAGTGAACTACGCGATCGTCGACCTGACGAAGACCAAGACGCTCGGCGATCTCATGACGATCGCCGCGGCCTATCAGGTGCAGCTAAATCGCGACTACGCCGCGCACTACGATGGCGACGCGATTCTCGACGTCGTGCGCGTCATCCAGTCAATCGATCAGCTCGCGCCCGGCGAAGTCCCGATCCGTATCAACGCGATCGCCCCCGACGACAATGCGCTCGGCATTCACGGCCGAATGCCGGACGGCACGCCGGCGTGCGACGTCTACGACGATCTGCTCGTGAAGTACAACCAATCGCTGTCGATCACGGGCTCGCACGAGCTACTCGAGAGCCGCGACGATCCGCGGACGCACAAGTGCATCATTCTCGACGACGGCTCGATCATCGATCACGAGATCGCCGATCGCGTCGAAGCCGAGAGCTACACGATCGAAGTCGGCGGCGTCAACGTGGCGGTGTCCAACTTCAACACGCCCGCGTGCTTCGAGCCGTCGGGCGTGCCCGGTGAGAAATTCGATCACATGGGCACGAGCTCGGGGCCGAACGAATGCCGCCCCGGTGGCTATTCCCAGAAGTTCACCGCCGATCA
>CAZDGY010000936.1:0-2922 GCA_964504685.1 uncultured Kofleriaceae bacterium
CGCTATCGTAGGGCAGCGTACCCGCGTGATTCGCGACGAGCAGCGCGCGGCCACGCGTCGGCACGTTATCGATGCCTTCGGCGTGGACGCGGAACCAGCGCGAGTACAAGAACTCGAACAGCCACTCCCAGCGAGCGGTAGCTCGAGGATCGCGGCCGAAGTCGTCGACGACGTCGCTGCGGCCCCACATCGCCAGCGCGCGCCAGCGTTTCCACACGCCTTCGAGCGGGAGATGGCGGCGTAGATCGATCGGGAACACCGGCGTGCGCTGCTGCTCGAGTCGGCGCTCGAGCTCGCGCAATTCGGCCTCGCGCTCGCCGTGCTCGCTCGGGACGTAGCTGCCGCCGAGGTCATCGGGGATCGACGCTTCGCCGCCGAGGTATTGATCGTCGACGAACGCGCTCGCATCGGGCACTCGCGGATCGGCGTCGCCGAACCACTCCGCGTCATCGGCGTCGTCGCCGTCGTGCTTCGGCGAATCGTCGTCGGTCATGCCTGCGCCCTCGTCACGTCGGTCGCGCCGTCTTCGGGGGCTACGCCGAGGAAGTCCAAGATCGTGCGCTTGATCGATAGCCGCGGCGAGAACCCGAGCTCGCGCTTCGCCTTGTTGCCGTCGGCGACGCACAGGTACATCAAGTGATCGAGCATCGTCGGCGGCGAACCGACGAGCTGTGTCGCCCATAACAACTTGGTCAGCGGACGCGCGACGAGCTGTGGCAGCGGCATCGGCACGCGGCCGAGCAGCGCGAGCACGGTCGTATAGGGCAGCACGCCTTTGCCGACGATGTTGAACGCACCGGTCACGTGCGACTGCACGGCGAGCTGCAGCGCGTTCGCCGCATCTTGCTCGTGGACGAATTGCATCAGCGGATCGTGACCCATCATCACGGGGGCGATCGGGCGCGACAGGAACCGCGTAAACAAGTTCGAGATCGTCGGCCCCAAGATCGGTGCGAACCGCAGGATGCAGACTTCGACGCCGGGATGCTCCGCGGCGAACCGCTGGACCTGGCGCTCGGCGCGCAGCTTGTCGTCGATGAACCGGCCGGCATCGGTCGAGCGATGACCGCGCAGCTCGGCGTCCTCGGTCAAGAAGTTCGGATTCTTCGGATGCGCGCCGTAGACCAGCGTCGTCGACACCATCACGAGCCGACGCAGCTCGACACCGGAGCACGCGTTGAGCACGTGCATCGTGCCGACATCCTCGAGCTCGTGTGCCCACTCCGACGCGTGCGTCGCGTGGGATAGGAACGCGCCGTGGACCAGCGTGTCGACGCGCTCGCGTTCGAGCAGCGTCGCGAGCTCGGCGTCGACCGTCGGCTCGGTCAGGTCGATCTTGACGAACGCGACCTTGCTGCTCGGGCCGTTCGCTTGAATCGGCGGTCGGATGTCGAGCGCGAGCACGCGGCGACAGCGCGGGTCTTCTTCGAGCCGGCGCAGCAACTCGCTGCCGAGATACGTGCACGCCCCGGTGATCGCGACCACGCGGCCGGACTCGGGTTGTGGGGCGCTCGCCATCGAGGCTTCTATACACCAGCGGGAGTGCCGGCTCCACGTCAGATCGCCGTGCTACGCCACCGACCATGCCAGCCCCGATCGCCGTCCTGCCGTCGACCGTGATCGACCAGATCGCCGCCGGCGAGGTCATCGAGCGACCGGCATCGGTGGTCAAGGAGCTGGTTGACAACGCGATCGATGCCGGCGCGCGCACGATCGCGGTCGAGATCGTCGGCGGTGGTCGCAGCTTGATTCGCGTCGTCGACGACGGTTGCGGGATGTCAGCGGCCGAGGCGGTGCTGTCACTCGAGCGCCACGCTACGTCAAAGCTGCGCAGCGTCGACGACCTGTGGGGGTTGTTGACGCTCGGGTTTCGCGGTGAGGCGCTGCCCGCGATCGCGAGCGTCGCGCGGCTCGTGCTCACGACGCGGCTCGCCAGCGAGCTCGCGGCGACGCGCGTCACGGTCGACGCGGGCCGGGTGGCAGACGTCAGCGAGGTCGGCGCCCCGGTCGGCACGACGGTCGAGGTCCACGAGCTGTTTCGCGCGGTGCCAGCGCGACTCAAGTTCTTGCGCGGCGAGGCGACCGAGGCGGCACACGTCACCGAGCTCGTCGCGCGGGTCGCGATGGCGCATCCCGAGCTTCACTTGAAGCTCAAGTACGACGGGCGAGTCGCGCTCGACGTGCCGCCGGATCGCGATCGGCTCGCGCGCGCACGTGCGTTGCTCGGCCCTCGGGTCAGCGCGCGGCTAGTCGAAGTGTCCGGCCAGGACGGTGCGATTCGCGTCCACGCGTTGCTCGGCGCGCCGGATCTCGCGCAGACCACGACGCGCGGCGTTCAGCTGTTCGTCGGGCGCAGACCGGTGAAAGACCGCGGGCTGTTGCACGCGATCGCGATGGGCTACGGCGAGCTCGTGCCGCGCGGGCGCTATCCGCTCGCCATCGCGATCGTCGATGTCCCGGCCGGTGCGGTCGATATCAACGTCCATCCGCAGAAGTCCGAAGTCCGGTTCGCCGACGGCAATGCGGTCGCGGCGGCGGTGCGCCATGTCGTGCAAGCCGGCGTCGCGAGGGCAGGGTGGCGAGTCGATGCCGCCGCGCCGGTGATGATGACCGCGATCACGAGCGTCCAGCCGCCGGCGTTGCCCGATGGTGGACTCGCGACGCCACTCGCGCAGCGCTACGGCAACCAGCTCGAACATGCGCGCGACCGCGGCTGGGCGAACGTCGGTGCGCAGGCGCAACTCGGCTTCGAACCAGGACCGCGCGAGTGGGCGCAAGGCATTCGCGATCGCAGCCGGAGCTCGCGCGCCTCCGAAGCCGCCGCCCATGCACGCGCCGCATACGCGCGAACCGCCGCCGTTGCCGTTGCCGAGCCGGCGCCGACCCTCGCGTTCGGCAGCGGGCCGGTCGAGCACTCCGCGG
>CAZDGY010000937.1:0-2918 GCA_964504685.1 uncultured Kofleriaceae bacterium
CCCGTGCTCGCGCGCAGCGTTGCTTGAATCTCGGGATCGGGCTCGGAGAGCGCAAGCCTCTCGTCGATCTCGATGAGTGCGAGCGGCGGCACCGGAAGACCGAGCGCACGGCCGAGCTCGCCGGCGATGATCTCGGCGACGAGCGCTCGCGGCCCCTGCGCGGCGCCGCGAAACTTCGCGACGTAAGTGCCGTCGTCATCGGCTTCGACGATCGCGGGCACCGAGCCGCCCTCGCGCAGCGGCGTCAGATAGCGGATCGCGCGCAGCGTACGCATCACAGCCGGGCGCGAAGCTCGACGTCATCCGCTTCGATGCCGGCGCGTAGCTTGGTGAGCGTATCGAGTCGGATCCGCGCCTTCGTCGCGGCGTGCGCGGCGCGATTCAATCGCTGGAGCTGCGCCATCGCGGTGGTCGCGGTCGCCGCGAGCTCGCCGGCCGGGACGATCCGATCGAAGAACCCTGCGCTGACCGCACCCTCGGGATCGAACATCTCGGATAGCGCGACTGCGCGATGGAAGTGCGTCGGCGACAACCGCTCGCGGCACAGCGCCACCGCGAAGTGCGGCATCGTCAGGCCGATCGCGACCTCGTTCGCGCCGATCTTGAACGCGCCTTGCGTCGCGATCCGATATTCGCCGGCCAGTGCGAGGAACGCGCCCATCGCGACCGCGTGGCCGTTGCACGCGACGACGACAGGCAGCGGAAACGCGAACACCCGCGCGACCAGCTCGAAGCCGGTGCGAACGAGCCGGGCTGCGTCGGCGCCGCCCGCGCCCAGGATCTTGAGATCGAAGCCGCCGGACAACACGCCGTCGCGACCGGTGAGCACGACGCCCGCGTGATCGGCCTCTGCGCGCTCGAAAGCGGCGTTGAGCTCGTCGAGCATCGCGAACGACAGTGCGTTGGCCTTGCCATCGTCCATCGCAATGGTTGCGGTTCGATCGGAGAGCTCGTAGCGAACGCGTTGGGTCATGGTTACAACCGCGATACTAGCGCAGGGCGATGTGCCTTGTTGACCGTGGCGTCGACCGTGCCCATGTTGGCGCGTCATGAATACCAAGGAAGTCATTCGCGTCGTCACCGCCCACCGCCAGACCGAAGGCGGCGGGTTCGTCGTGCGGCGCCCGGTGCCGACCGCTGGTCTCGAGCTCGTCGATCCGTTCCTGCTGATCGACGAGATGGGCCCGGTCGACTACGCGCCGGGCGAGGCGGTCGGTGCACCCGATCATCCGCATCGCGGGTTCGAGACGATCACCTACGCGCTGGCCGGAGAATTCGAGCACGAGGATTCCGCCGGTCACGCCGGCAAGCTCGCCGCAGGCGACGTGCAATGGATGACCGCGGGCGGAGGGATCATTCACTCCGAAGAGCCGTCGCAACGGATCCGCGACCAAGGCGGTCGTGTTCACGGCTTTCAGATCTGGGTCAACTTGCCGGCGAAGCTCAAGATGACGCAGCCGCGTTACCAAGAGGTCAAGTCGGCCGCGATTCCGCGCGGCGAGACGCCTGACGGTCGCGCACGCGTCAAAGTCATCGCCGGCTCGGCGCTCGGGGTCGACGCGGTGATCGACACACACACGCCGGTCGCATATCAGGATTGGACGCTCGACGTCGGCGGCGACGCGAGCGTGACGCTCGATCACGGCGAGCGCGCCCTGGTCTACGTGTTCGGCGGTTCGGCGCGGATCGGCGACGAAGGTCGCGTGATCGGCGATGGCCAGCTCGCGATCCTCGGCGAAGGCACGACCGTGCGGTTGCGCGGTCCCGAGACCGGCGAATCTGCGCGGTTGCTGTTGCTCGCCGGAACGCCGTTGCGCGAGCCGGTCGCACGCTATGGCCCGTTCGTGATGAACACGCGCGACGAGCTGATCCAAGCGTTCGAGGACTATCAGAGCGGCCGGATGGGCGAGATCACGCGGACCGCGCGCGTCGCTTAGTGCGGCGCGGGCGCGGGAGCCGCAATCCGCGTATCGAGATCGCCGAGCATTTGCCGGACGTGTTCGCCCGCTTTCGTGTAGCGCTGCGCGTGGTCGTCGCCGAACGCGCCCTGATCGACACACACGACGACGAGGCGGAACGTGCCGTTCGGGCGCGGCTGCGGCGCGAACTTCACTGTCGCGCTCGTCCACTGGCCGGGATCGAGCGTCGAGACCTCGGTCTCCGCCATCGTCTTGATGCCGTCGGTGGTCAGCTTGTAGATCCACATCTCGACGCGCGAGGCGCCGCGATTCGTGAACGCGTACTTGTGGCCGCCGCTGTAGATGTCTTCGACATCGACGCCGAGCTGTTGCAGCGTGTCGATCTCAGGCGCGACGAGCTTGATGAGCTCGAGCTGGCCCGATGCCGCGGGCGGCGCCACGTCGACATCGGCGACGCTCGCCGCGAGCTTTGCGTTGACGGTCGGCACCGCGGGTGGCGGGTCGGTGGCCCGGGGCCCGGTCGGCGGCGGCGCGGCGTGCGAATCGCCAGCGCGTGGCGGATCGCGATAGACCGCAGGCTCGTTCGGAGGCGGACCGATATAGCTCTGCGCGGGTCCGTTGCTGCTCGGTCCGGACGGCGCCACCATGCCCTGATATCCGCTCGGGCCGTACGAAGAGCAGCGAGAGTCCTGACAGGGCCCACTACACGCGCTGGCGAACAGCGCGACCGCGACGGCAACTACTCGGAACACGTCGTCTGGCATTATTACTCGAAGCTCGACGCCGCGCCACGCCCGTTCCGGGGCCCTTCGCTCTAAGGGGTCGGCCATCCTTGCTTCGCCCGACGGCCGATCGATCGGTCGAGCTCAGGGCCGCGATTACCTAGTCACCTTCGCGTTCGGGCAGCGCCGTTCGAGCGTCGCGAGCAGCGATTGCCACTGATTTTTCGCCTTGACGAGCATGTGGAGCTTCGAGGTCCAGATTTAGATCAAATCGGTC
>CAZDGY010000938.1:0-678 GCA_964504685.1 uncultured Kofleriaceae bacterium
ATTGGTCGCTTATCACGCGTCACTCGTCGTCGAGTACCCGCCATGGTCGTTCGATACCGACGCTTCGGATGCGGGCTTCGCGGCGGCGGCAGGTGCCCGGTGAAAGCGCTCGTCACCTTCGGGTCCAAACGCGGCGGCACCGCCGAGGTCGCTACGGCGATCGCCGAGGCTCTGCGCGGCGCGGGTTTCGAAGTCGACTGCGTGCCGGCTCGCGCCGCGACCGACGTCGACCACTACGATGCGATCATCGTGGGCGGAGCTGTCTATGCGCGGCGTTGGGCTCACGAGGCGCGGCGGTTCGTGATTCGCCACGCCGCCGTGCTGCGCAAGCGGCCGGTCTGGATGTTCTCGAGCGGTCCGCTCGACGATTCCGCAACGCAACACGAGCTCGCGCCGGTTCGAGCCGTCGCCGAATTGATGGCGCGTGTGGGCGCGCGCGGTCACGCGACGTTCGGCGGGCGGTTGACGAAGGACGCCAAAGACTTCCCCGCGTCGGCGATGGCAAAGACTCGCGCCGGTGACTGGCGTGACTGGGCGCGGATTCGAGCTTGGGCGCAGGACATCGCTCGCGACCTCGCGGATCGTCCACATTCGGCGCCGTATCGGCCACCCGGCGGCGACCGGGCGCTCGCCGCCCTGTGTCTGGCGGTCGGCGTGACCGCTATTGCAGGTGGCACC
>CAZDGY010000938.1:688-2915 GCA_964504685.1 uncultured Kofleriaceae bacterium
CCCACTCGCCGTTCACGTCGTTCTTGATCCCCGGCGTGCTGTTGCTCGTCGTCGTGGGTCTCGGCAACCTCGTCGCCGGAACGCTCGTGTGGCGTCACCATCGTCGCGCTCACGAGGCGGCGTTCGGCGCCGGCGTCGCGCTGTGGGGCTGGATCGTCACGGAGATCGTGATGCTCGGCACCGCTAACCTGCTTCAGATCATCTACCTCGTGATCTCGCTCGCGATCGTCGCCCTCGCGTTTCGAGACCGACGCCCCAGCTCCGCAGGACTTGCGGCCGCACGCTGACGAAGCGCGTATTCAGCGGGAACGCGTCGGTATCACGGGCGACGAACGAGCACGACGACCGAGTGATGACTCACGACGCAGGATGCGTGAGGAAGCGACGAGCTCGCCCCGACGTCGATGTCGTTCGGGCTCGCCGCCGCGGTGTCGATCGCGAGATGCCACGGTCGTTCGTCGACGTCCTGGATCACGAACGGTAGGTCTTGTGAGCTCTCGTTGATCATGATGTAGAGGTCATCATCGCCTTGCGACCGACCCTGCAGGCACAGCGCGAGCTCGCGCGATGCGAGGTCGACGACGCCGCGCGCACCGAACCAGCGGACGTCGCCGCGCCAGAATCGACTTCGCGCGAGCGATGGGTGGCGTTTGCGGAACGCGATCATTTGCTTCACGAAGTCGAAGAACCCGCGATGGCGGTCGAGCCGCGACCAATCGAGCCAGCTCGTCGCGTTGTCCTGGTTGTACGAATTGTTGTTGCCGCGCTGGGTGCTCAAGAACTCGTCGCCGGCGCGCAGCATCGGCGTGCCATTGGAAAGCATGAGCAGCGCGATCAGGTTCTTCGCTTGGCGTTCGCGAAGCTCCCGGACGTGCTCGGGCACGTTGTCGTCGCCCTCCCATCCACAGTTCGTGCTGAAGTTCTCGACCGGTCCGTCGCTATTGCCGTGGCCATTGAGCTCGTTGCGCTTGTGCTCGTACGCGAGCAGGTCGTAGAGCGTGAAGCCGTCGTGACACGCGACATGGTTGACGCTCTGATACGCGTGGTAGGCATCGATCACGTCATCCGGAAACAGATCGTCGCTGCCGTAGAGGCGTTGCATCAGCGCGCCAACCATCCCTGCGTCGCCGCGCACGAACTGGCGCACGTCGTCGCGAAACCGGCTGTTCCATTGCAGCCAGGTCGTGCCCGGGAAGGCGCGGCCGAGCTCGTAGGCGCCTGCGGCATCCCATGGCTCTGCGATCATGCGCACCCGGTCGAAGCTGGGATCCGACGAGATGTCGCCGAAGATCGCCGGATCGTCGAAGTTCAGCGAGCCGTCGGTGTTGCGCGTGAACACCGACGCTAGATCGAAGCGAAACCCGTCGACGCGCATCTCGCGGACCCAGTAGCGCATGCTGTCGACGATCATCGAGCGGACGTAGCGATTGTTCGCGTTGAGGCTGTTGCCGCAGCCCGAGTAGTCGGCGTAGTCCGTGGCAGACTCGCTCTTCATCGAATAGTAGGTGCTGTTGTCGAGCCCCTTGAAGCTGTAGATCGGGCCACCGGCACCGCCCTCCGCGGTGTGGTTATAGACGGCGTCGACCACGAGCTCGATACCGGCCACGTGCAGAGCGTCCACCATCTCGCGAAACTCGCGCACCGCATCCCCGGTCGCGTAGCCGGCGTGCGGCGCGAAGAAGCTCATCGGCATGTAGCCCCAGTAATCGCCCGCTTGTGGATCGAACTGAAACACCGGCATGACCTCGACCACCGTCACGCCGAGCTCCTTCAGATACGGAATCTTCTGGATCACGCCGGCAAACGTTCCGCGCGCCTCGGGCGCGACCCCCGAGCTCGCGTCCCGCGTGAACCCGCGCACGTGAAGCTCGTAGATAACTGCATCGGCCTCGTGCTGCGGCATCGGCACGTCGCGCCACGAAAACGGCGGTGCAACCACGAGCTCGCCGAGCGCTGCGCGCCCGATATTCGAGACCGCGTCGAGTGCCGCGGCGCGATCGAAGCGCGGCGGGAAGTAGATGCTGCGGGCATATGGATCGAGCAGCAGCTTTTCGGGATGGAACGCGTGGGCCTCGAACGGTCCGATCGGCTCGGGGCCATCGACGATGAAACCATAGTAGCGCGCATTCCGGAGCGCCGGCAGCTGCACCCGACAGTGCCAGATCCGTCCCGACTTGTTGACGAGCGGATCGAGCATGCGTTCGTAGGTCGCGCGCTCGAGGTCGTC
>CAZDGY010000939.1:0-2911 GCA_964504685.1 uncultured Kofleriaceae bacterium
GTCCGTTCGATCATCGCCGCCACGCGTTCGCCTCGCCCGGCTCCGCCGACGAGGAGACGTAGCCACGTGACCCGGCTCGTCTCTGCGCTGCGCCGCGCCGCGCGGATCGCGGTCGAGCGGCCGCGCACCGCGTGGTGGACGATGCTCGCGTTGACCGCAGCGCTGTTCGCGGTCGGCGTCGCCGGTGTCACCGCGTGGAACATCGACGCCTGGACGAGCTCGCCGCGTGGCGCGGCGAGCATGGTCGTCTACCTCGGCGAAGGCGTTGATGGTGTGCGCGCGCAGGCGCTCGTCGCCGATCTGTCGAAGCTCGCCGGTGTGGAGCGCGCCGAGCTCGTGTCGCCACAAGAAACCGCGCATCGCCTGCAGCTCGCACTCGGTGGCGATTCGGCGCTGCTCGCCGGCGTCGAGCTCGCGAGCTTGCCGTCGAGCGTCGAGGTCTCGCTCGATCCGGGAGTGCGAGACGTCGTTGCGATGAGCCCGACCGTGCGCGAGTTGCGCGGCACGCGCGGTGTCGATGACGTGATCGTCGAGGACGGCGGCGCCGATCGGTTCGGCGCGGCGCTCCACGTCGTGCGCGGCGTCGCGTGGGTCGGCGGCGCATTGCTCGCAGGACTCGCGTTGATCATCGTGCTCGCTGCGATTCGGGTTCGGCTCGATCGCGGCGCACGCGAGCAAGCGACGCTGCACCTACTCGGGGCGAGCCCGGCATTCTCGATCGTCCCGACCGCGCTCGCCGGTGCGTTGCAAGGCGCGCTCGCCGCACTGCTCGCCGTTGCAGCTTTGTGGCTGCTGATCGCGAAGTTCTCGACCGCGATCACCGAAGCGCTCGCCACCGCGATCGGATCGGCGCAAGTCGCGCTGCCGTCGCTCGCTGCGGCAGCTGCGTTCGTGGCGCTCGGCGGCGCGCTCGGCTTGGTCGGCGGCAGCCTCGCCGGGATCCCGCGTGCGCGGTAACTGGCGGGTCACGGTTGCGCTCGCTGGTGCCCTCACCGGTCGCGCCCACGCCGACGAAGAGCCCGCGGCCTCAGCGCCGGCGGTCCACGCGCCTGCGGGTGGGCTCGCCGATCAGCTCGCGGCGCAACAAGACGCGATCGATCGCGCACTCGCGATGGTGACCGACAAGCTCGCGACCGCCGATGCGGCGCGGCTCGCTCGACTGCGCGCTGCGTATCGCGCGATCGCCCCGACCGAGGATCTAATGACGGCCGCGCGCCGCCGCGCCGCTGCGCGCTTGCTACTCGATCGCGATCTGTCCGAGCGCACGTTGCTGTCCGACGAAGCGACGCGGCTCCACACCGCGCACGAGCGGACGATCGAAGCGACCACGAAACTGCCGACGCTCGCGCTGCCCGCTGACCTCGCGTGGCCGGCGCACGGAAAGATCGAACGTAAGTTCGGCGAGCTGGTCCACGAACGGTCGAAAGCGACGCTGTCGCGCCGCGGCGTCGATCTCGAAGTCGACGAGCACGCGCCAGCAACCGCTCCCGCTGACGGCATCGTGCGTTACGCGGGTCCGATCCGCGGCCTCGAGCACGGCGTCATCATCGATCACGGCGATTTCATCACGGTGATCGCGAAGCTCGGCGAAGTCTCACTCCCGATCGGCACGCATCTCGAGCGTGGCGATCGCGTCGGCCGAGCGGCGCGCCATCGCGTGTACTTCGAAGTTCGCGTCAAAGTCGGTCCGGGCGGTCTGCCGATCGACCCAGAAACCGCCGTTAGCAAGTAAGCTCGCGCGATGTCCCGCGCATCGCACATCGCGACTTTCGTCGCCGGCGCGCTCGTCGCGTCGGCGTTCACTGCGCTCGCCGTACCGCGCGACACGACCCGGTTTCGCACGTTCGATGCGTTCGCGCAGACGCTGCACGTGGTCGAGACCAACTACGTCGATCCGGTCGACGAGCACGCGCTGCTCTACGACGCGACGCGCGGCATGATTCACAACCTCGACAAGTACTCGACGTACCTGCCGCCGAACCGTTACCAGAAGCTCCGCCAAGACACCGAGGGCGAATTCGGTGGCATCGGCATCGTGCTCGCACCGGGCGAGCTCGACGACGCCCATCCCGGCCGTCCGCCTTATCCGATCGTCGACGAGATCATCGCGGGCTCGCCCGCCGACGTCGCCGGCCTCCAGCTCGACGATCGCATCACCGCGATCGACGGCACGCCGACCGCCGAAGCGGGGCGCGAGCTCAAGGAAGCCGGCGCGTGGGAAGCGAAGCTGCGCGGCGCATCGGGCACGCGGGTCGCGATCGATGCGATCCGCGTCGGCTGGAAGGATCCGCGTCACTTCACGATCGTGCGAGCGCAGGTCAAGCAACCGAGCGTCACGCATCGCGTGCTCGCGCCGCACGTCGGCTACATCGCGATCGCGCGGTTCGCGGAAGCCACCGCGAACGACGTCGCCGCCGCGCTCGCCGATCTCAAGCAACACGACGCGCTCGGCGCGCTGGTCCTCGATCTGCGCAGCGATCCGGGCGGGTTGGTCGATCAAGCGATCGCGGTCGCCGATCACTTCCTCGATCACGGCACGATCGTGACGATCCAAGGTCGCCAGGGCTCGGCGGAGCATCCCTCGGCACATCCCGGTGGCCCAGCGATCGCGGTGCCGGTCATCGCGCTGGTCGATCAGGGCACAGCGTCGGCCGCGGAGATCCTTGCCGCCGCGCTGCACGACAACGGCCGCGCGAAGCTCGTCGGCACGCCGACCTACGGCAAGGGCACGGTTCAGACCTTCTACGATCTCGACGATGGATCTGGACTCAAGCTGACTACAGCGCGCTACCTCACGCCGAAAGGCAACTCGTTGGAATCAAAAGGCATCACGCCGGACGTCCGGGTCGAGGCGTTCGTCGGCGAGCAGATCGTCGCCGGTGGCAGCAACGGAGGTGGCGCGAAGCCCGGG
>CAZDGY010000940.1:0-2903 GCA_964504685.1 uncultured Kofleriaceae bacterium
GACGCCGTACGCGCGCAGCAGCAACTTCGTCTCGTGATCGCCGAGCCGTGGCTCGGGGCCGTGCTTCGCGACGCTGCGCGCGAGCAACGCTGCATCGATCGCGAGCTCCGCGGTCGCGCCGACATCGGCTGGGCCCAAGCCGATCGCGATGCGTTGCGCCGCTCGGCCGAGGATCTCGATCGCGCCGAGCGCGGCGCGCACTCCGAATAGCGCCGGCCGCTTGGGATCGACGAGCTCGCCGCGCGGCACCACCGCGATCGCGAACCGCCCGGCGGGCGGCGGGCCGGCGGCCTCGTCATAGAGGATGACATCGGTCGGATCGTCGGCTTTCGCGACGACCGGCGGGCGCGCGCCGACGAGGTCCGCTTCGAGCGACAGCGCCTGGGTCTGCGCTTCGAGCCACGAACCGGCCGGCGCGATCACCGCGCAGCGCGGGCCCGGTGGCAAGCCGAACCGGACGAGCGCGACCATCGCTTCGAGCCAGACATCGACGTCGTGGCACAGCGCCGCGCCGTGCGCGCGCAAGTACGACAGCGTCGCCGCGCGTTCGATCGCGGTGCGGCCCGAGCCGCGCGGCGCTGGAGCGAGCAAGCAGACAGGACGACCTGCGGCGGCGGCGCGCGCGCACGTCGCGGCGAGCTCGAGCGCGAGCTTGGCCGGCGGTGGGGCGTCGAGCGCCCAACCGATGATCCCGGTGTCTCCGCCTCGGGTCGGCCGCGCTTCGACGCCCGCATCGACCGGGCGGGCTTCGATGCCGCGCGCGGCGAGCGCTTGGACCGCGGTAGCCGCGAGATGCGACGGTGCGATGACCCCGACCGCGAGCTGTGCTGCGGCTGCGGCCATCGCTCAGGCCTCGCTCGCTTGGCGGACGATGTGCGTGATCAGGTGTTCGGCGACCTTCGCGGCGGTATCGCGCGGCGGCTGCACGACCCGCGGCGGCAACGCGCGATGGGCGAGCACGTTCGGATCGAGCCCGAGCGCTGCGAGATCGATCCGGCGCAACGCGACCGCGGGCGCGGGCGTCGGATACTCGTCGAGCGCAGCGGCCGCAAGTCGAACGCCGATCACCGCCGGGCCGCGGAGCTTGACGGTGTCGAGCGAGCTGCCGACGGCTCGGCTCGCGTGGAGCAACGCGCCGTCGGCCCATAGCGCGATCGCGCGGGTCAGCTGCGCGACATCGAGCAGCTCGGCGATCGCGCCGACCTCGGGCGCGCGTTCGGGTCGGCTTGCTTCGTAGACGAGGATCGTCGCAGCTCCCAGCTCGCGCGCGACCGCGGCGACGATCTGGGCCCAGCCCAGGTAGTCGAGCCTGAGATCGGTCGGCACTCCGATGCAGGCACAGCGCGCGCGCGCCGCGCGATCGGCGGCGAGCTCGAGCCAGCTCGCATCGCCCGCTGCGATCGCGGTCGCAGGGCCAAGGCGCGCGGCGGCGGCGAGCGCTCCGTCGAGCCAGCGCACCGAGCGCAACGGCGCCGCCGAACCGAGCCACACCGCGATCGTCACAACGCCTCCAGCGCATCGAGCAACGCGTCGAGGGCCGGGCCGACCGGACCGGGCAGGGCGCCATCGGCGGTGCGGCCGGCGCCAACGCCGATCCGGACCAAGCTGGTCGAGCCCGCGAGATCGAGTTGCGCGGCGCCGAGCGTCACGCACAGATCGGGCGCGAGCGGCGTGGCGCGCTCGACGATCGAGCCGGCCGGAACGATCGCGCGGCCGCCGCGATTGCCGACGAGCTGTCCGCCGAGCGCATCCGCGAGTCGGCGTGCGCTCGCGACGATGTGCGGATCGCCCGCGACGTCATCGCCGATCGCGATCACGACCCCGCCGACGTGGACGATGTCGGCCGCGCGCGAGCCGCCGAGCTCGATCCGCCATGGTGCATCGTCGGGATCCGGAATCGCGACGAGATCGACGTCATCGTCGCCGGCGAGGGCGCCGGCGCGACCGCCGATCATCGCGACCACCGCGCCGGTGTCGCCGATCCGCGCGTAGCCGCCGTCGCGATCGCGGAGCTCGACATCGTCGATGCCGATCGCGCGCGCGCGGGCGAGCAAGCGCGCGCCGATTCGCGCGCCGGTGCGCGGCCCGAGCTCCGGCGCCGACGGCGCATCGGCACCGAACAACACGAGGCGCGGGCGCAGCTGACTGATCACGCGCTGCCATGCGCCGCCGACGGTCTCCCACAGCGGCGAGATCGGCGCGTCGGTAGTCGCGACGACGACCTTATCGGCGCCGGCGCGAGCGAGCGCGCTCTCGATCGCGGCGATGCCCGGCACGTTTGCCGCGGCGAGCGAATCGGCGGGCGAGCGCTCGCCGGAGTCGTGCACGATGACCGCGGCGTACAGCGTCGCGCCCCACGACGAAGCGACGTCACGGCCGGCGGCGAGCGCGACCAGCGATGCCGGATGCGGACGCTCGGCGTCGAGGTCGATGTGGACGAGTACCGCCGCCACGTTGGCCCACGTTAGTGGAGATCTCCGACGACGGCAAGAATTGCAGCAACTTGCGGCGCGCGCGCGTCCGTGGCCGTCGGCCAGCGTCAGATCTGACCGTTACCGTCGGTGACATGGCCACGATCGCCGCGCGTCTCGCCGACGAGCTCGGGTACGACCCCGAGCGCGAGCCGGCCCCGCGCGAGCTCGCGGACGTGGATCTGTCGGCGCTGCCCGCCGGCGGCGTGATCGCGGCGCGCGACCGCGGTCGATTCGTCGCGATCGCACGGCTCACGAGCGGTAAGGTCGTGGTGGTCGACGACGAGTGCCCGCACGACGGCGGCCGGATCAGCGACGGCTACATCGTCGGCGAGACGATCGTGTGCGCGCGCCACGGCTGGGAGCTGAAGCCGTGCGCGGGCAAGTGCGTGCGCGTCGGATGACGGGTAAAATGAAGCATGGGGAAGGGGC
>CAZDGY010000941.1:0-2902 GCA_964504685.1 uncultured Kofleriaceae bacterium
AAGTCGGTGATGTGCGGCCCCATCTCGCGATGAAACCGGCGCACCGCGCTGTCGGTCCAATGCTCGCCGTAGGCATTCGTCCGCAAGTGGTGGCGGACGAGAAACCGGATCGTTTGCCGATCATCGCGGGCGAAGCCAAACCGCCCGCTGATCTTGTCGAACATCCGCGCGCCGACTTCGGCGTGACCGTGGAAGTGCACGCCGTGTGGAGTGAACGTTCGCGTCGGCACCTTGCCGATGTCATGGAGCAACGCGGCCCAGCGCACCAGCGGGCGTCGCACCGTCTGCTTGACGACTTGCTTCGTGTGCGCCCACACGTCTTTGTGCTGCCGGCCCTCTTCTTGGACGAGATTGACTGTTGCTTCGAGCTCGGGGAACAACACCGACACCGCCCCCGCTTGCTGCAGCCACTCGAGCGCGAGGTCGACATCGCGTGCCATCAAGCCGGGCTCGAGGGCGATCCGCATCTTCGTCGGGTCGGCGCTGGCAAGCCGCGGCGCGTGCTCGCGCGCGACCTCGGTAATCGCATCGGGCGGCATTCGGCCCGATTCTGCGATCGCCGATGCGAGCTCGAGCATCACGACCGGGTCAGCCTCGACGAGGCCCCGGACGCGTTCAGCGGCTGTCCGGTCGCCGGACGACATGGCGGCTAACTGCTACCACGAGTTTGGTACGGACCGTGCTCAATGCGCGCTCGCGTGATCGGGCGAATCACAGAGCGACAGCTCCCGCTAGCCGAGCGATCCTTTCCAGGGATCTCTCGGTTCTACGAGGAGCTCGACCAAAAACCCTCGACGTTCCTGGCGCTTGTCTGGGCGTTCGAGGGTCGAGGCATTGCCCGCGCACAACCTCGGAAGCGTCGGCATCGCTAGCGCGTTACCCTGGCGACGTGCGAGTCCTTCTGGCAAGTTGACTTGCCGGACTGTGACAGCACGGCGCAATCCGGAGCCGCTATGGGGCAAGAATCGACGCAGTTCTCGACGGGTGGTGCGGTGACCAAGCGTCATTCGATCGGCGTGTTCGACTCCGGCGTCGGTGGGCTGACCGTGGTGCGCGCGTTGCGAGCGAGGCTGCCCGGCGAGGACGTCGTTTACCTCGGCGATACCGCGCGCGTTCCTTATGGAAGTAAGAGCCCCCGCACGATCGAAAAGTATTCGCTGACCTGTCAGCAGTTCTTGCTCGATCGGGGCGTCAAGCTCGTGCTGATCGCGTGCAACACGGCGTCGGCGAACGCACTGCCGGCGCTTATCGAAGCGAGCCCGGTGCCGATCATCGGCGCGGTCGAACCTGGAGCGACCGCTGCGCTCGCGGCGACGCGCGACGGCCACATCGGCGTGATCGGGACGCTCGGCACCGTGCGGTCGGCGGCCTACGAGCGCGCGATCAGCGCTCGCGATCCGAACGCGAAGCTCACCGCGCTCGCGTGTCCATTGTTCGTGCCGCTCGCCGAAGAGGGGTGGATCGATGGCGACATCGCCGTGCTCGTCGCTCGGCGCTATCTCACCGAGTTGTTCGCGCGCGATCCTGCGATCGATACGCTCGTGCTCGGCTGCACGCACTATCCGTTGCTACGCGACGTACTCGTCGGCGTGGCGCGCGAGCTCGCACGGCATGACGTCGCGATCGTCGATTCGGCGAGCGCGATGGCAGAAGCGGCGCGCGATGCACTCGGCAGCGGCGCGAACCGGCGGACGACCGCGGGACGGCTCGACTGCTTCGCGACCGACACGTCGCGGCTCGACGAGCTCGCGCCGCGCTTCCTCGGCGAAGCGCTCACCGGGTTCGAGCTCGTCGATCTATAGCCGACGGATCGACGATGCGAAGACGACAAGCTGTCCTGACCGCCATTGCGGACGTTTTCTTGGACCGCCGCATCGAGCTCGCGGCGCGCGGCGTCATCGCGCAGGTCATGGGCGGCGATCGCGTTGTCGACGAACGAGCCCGCCGCGAACAGCTCGTAGTCGGCCGCGAGATAGTCAGGCCCGGCCGAGTCGGGGTGGACCGCGCCGTGGCGAGCCAATACCGACAACGCGTCGATGATCGCGACCTTCGGACTCGGTGGCCCGGTTCCGGCACCCGAGGTGTGATCGCGCACGGCGGCGAGCGCGCGAGCGAGCTGTTGTTGAATCGCCGCGAGGTGCTGCTCGCGGGTCCCGTCCGGTTCGTGCGGAGCGACAGAGCGATCCGCCGCGTCTGGTGCGATCGCCGCGATTTGCGCGAATAGGTCGTCGATGTTGGCATCCGAGATCGCGTCGAAGTACCGAGCGAGCCCGCTGCCCGGAGCTGGCGGCTGCAGCGCCAACGCATATGCGTTCTTCTCGCGATGATGCTGCACGGCGCGCAGAGCGCTCACCGCCTCGGCGTAGCCGTCGAGCGCGCTCACGTTGCGGACCGGCGCGGGCGCGGGTGCTGCCGCTCCACACGCCGTCAGCGCGATCCCGATCGCGAAGCGCGCCAAGTTCACGCCACGAGTCTAGTCTCAGGGCTTCGCCGTGCCAGCGCCGAGTAAGCGCATCGCTTCGACGACGTGCGCGGTCGCCTCGTCGCGCATCCGCCGAGTCGCGCGATCGTTATCGCGGGCAGCGAGCAGCGCCTTCGCCGCGACGAGATGGCCGAGCGCCTGGCCGACGAGCGGCGGCACGGCCTTGCCGTTGACCGTGCTGACCGACAACGTGTAGCTGCGTCCGGAATCCGAGTCCTGCCACGCGCGCGTATTCTCCTGCAGCGCGGCGAGAGTCGCGCGCGGGGCCGCATCGTCGGCGAGCTCGTGGTCGTCGCGCGCGTGCTCGAGCAGCGAGTGCGCGAGGTACAGCTCGTTGTCGATCTGCCCCCACGCGGGATGGCTCGTGTCCGGGCGTGGCTCGACGAACCACTTGATCATCATCGCCAGCTTGTCGAGCAT
>CAZDGY010000942.1:0-2893 GCA_964504685.1 uncultured Kofleriaceae bacterium
CTTGAAGTCGTCGGAGGCGACCTCGACCGTGCACTGCGCCTTGCCGGCATCCCCCTTCGTGCAGGTGGGCGGATTCGCCGTCGTGTCGACCGTCCACTCGCCCCCGCCATCGCCGGTGACCTTGAAGCAGTAGATCGCGTTGAGCTCGCGAGCCTTGTCCGGGAACTGCTTCAAGCCCTCCGGCACCAGGTTGTCGAACAGGTCCTGCGCGTCCTTGGGCATCGTGGCCATGCTTCAATCCTCCGAGCCCCGGTGTTACCGCGCCGGCTCCTCGGCGGTCAATCCACCGGGGGCAGGTCCTGATCGGAGTAAGCACACTGCGCCGGGTCACCTTCGGTCGGATTGAAGTTGACGTTGTCCGTGTAGTAGACCCGGTCGAACGCCGTATCCCAGCATTCCGAGGCTAGCGCCTGCTGGCTGCCGAGATCGCCACCGGCGATCCGAGCGTCGCCCCGGCCGGCGCCGGTGCCCTTCCAGCGCGACCGCAGCGTCATGTCTTCCGCTGCCGAGGTGCCGCCGATGTTCGCCGAGATGTCGAACGTCATGTCGCCACCGCCGTCCGCGGCTTGGTCGTATTCGTACATGCCGACCAGCGGCGTGCCATCGGAGGTGCTCGAGTTGATGCCGAGCTCGAGGTGCATCGCCGCGAGGTCGTAGGTCACGTCGACGTCGCCCTTCGCGGTCGGGTTGTCGATCGGATCGACGGTCTTCGACGCGTCGAAGTCGAAGTGGAACGTGCCGTTGCCCATGTTGTCGCCGGGGCGCGGGTCGGCGTGTCCGTCGATGATCGCGATGAAGTTGCCGCTGGTGTCCTGCTTGTTATGGCCAGACAGCGTGTAGTCGTACGTGCCGTCGGCGTTCGCGGTCACGTCGAGCTTGTACTGCGCCGGGTCGAGTGCGCTGCCGCTCCACGGGCCCCAGGTGTACGTGTTGCCGCTGACCGAGGTCACCGGGTATTGGACGATCGAGTGGATCAAGACGAGCACCCACGCGCTCGCGCCGTTGAACGTCAGCGTCACCGCGCGAGTCTCGAGATAGAACGTCGCGATCTGGCCGACCGTCGGGTCCGCGACGCGCTTCGAGGCGCTTGCGGGAAGCTTGATCGAGACCTGGTCGCTGGTCGGGATCGCTTTGTCGAGATCCGCGGGTGCGGAGTCTTGCGGGATGCAGCCAGTGGCCAGTAGGCACGCGGCGCAGGAAGCGGTGAGTAAGCTCGTCATGGTGCGAATCATCTGGATCCTCCTCGGTGATGAACCCATAAAGCACCCGGCGTACCAACGCATTTCCTGTCGGATCAGCTAGTTACGGTGTGGGGTTTTCCGACGGTGCTCGCGCGGCGCCTGGAGCCGTGGGAGGTGCCGACAGCTCGGGAAGGATCGTTAACGTATCGCCGTCGTGGAACGCGACGACCGCGTCGCCCGCGACCGCGAGCCCGATCGGCTCCTGGCGCTGCGCGATCGGTAGCGGATAGACATACATGATGAGCGCGTTCGCAGCGAAGCCGACGATGTAGTCGCGATCGAGCGACGTATCGAGCCGCAGCGCGAGCGCGGTATCGCCGACCGCATCGATCGCGTGGCCGAACAGCGCCACGCCGGGCACCGGAAACGACACCTGGCCGTGCATCGAGCCGGTCGCGTCGATGTCGAACAAGTTGAGCTCGGGAGTCGGCCCGAAGTGGTGGAGGTTCGCCGCTCGGATCATCGGTCCTTGCTCGGGGAGATAGATCGCGCCGAGCAGCTCGCTGTAGCCGCGCCGCGTGTGCCAGCTCGTGCCGGAATGCTCGCGACCGGTGATGACTCCCGCGGCATCGCGCGTGACCTCCCACGTGCGATCGCGGTAGCGCACGACGATCGGCGGGTCGGCCGCGGCGATCGGGGTCGCCGCACCGGTGACCGGCTCGATCGACAGCGCTTGATCGCCGCGCCGCCACGCGATCGCGTGCTCGCCGAGCGACCAGGTCGTTTCGGGTCCGGTCGCACGCGCGAACGCGTCGAGCTGTTTGCCGTGAACGGCGACGTAGCCCTCGTCGCCGCCGGCCTGCGTCACCGCGCGCAGGCAGCCGACACGGCGCTCGCCGGCCGGGACGCCGACGTCTCCGACGCAGTCGCCGAGCAGCGCGAAGCCGCCCGGGCGCGCCAATGGAGGTGCGGTGCGGCCGCCGGCCGGCTTTTGCCATGCGACTTGGCCGCGGTGATAGTCGACCGCGACGAACCCGAGCTGCGGCGATGCAACGACCGCGAGCCCGCCCGCGACGACCGGTCCGACGCTCTCGCCGGGCGCTGCATCCTTATTGATCGCGAGCGACACGACCCGAACTGGCTCGATCTTCGGCAGCGCGGCGAGCTCGGGCCACTTGTCTTTGTTCGGGCTCGCATCGGCGACGCCGCCATCGCGCGGCTGGGCACGAACGACCGCCACTGCGCCGTCTTCTCGTACCGGCTTGCCTTTGCAGGCGCCGACCAGCGCGATCGCCGCGACCGCCGCGCGCACGGCTATGCGTCTTTGCTCGGCTTGTCTGCTTTGCGCATGTCGAGCTTCTCGCGCATCTCGTCGGCCCAGCCCTCTTTGTTGACCTGCTTGACCCGGGCGATCGCGAGCGCGCCTCGCGGCACATCCTTGGTGACGGTCGTGCCCGCGCCGACGTACGCGTCGCGTCCGACGGTCACCGGTGCGACGAGCTGGCTGTCCGAGCCGACGAACGCGCCGGCTTCGATCGTCGTCTGATACTTGCCGACGCCGTCGTAGTTGCACGTGATGACGCCGGCGCCGATGTTGGCTTTGTGGCCGACCGACGCGTCGCCGAGATACGCGAGGTGGTTCGCCTTCGCGCCCGCCATCATGTGCGTCTTCTTGGTCTCGACGAAGTTGCCGAGGTGGACGTCCTCGTCGA
>CAZDGY010000943.1:0-2886 GCA_964504685.1 uncultured Kofleriaceae bacterium
AACGCTCTGGTCCGCGAGGTCACGCGAATTCTCGAGTCGACCAAATTCTCGAAGCAGTCGCCGCCGCCGCCGACCTGAATACCCGGCGACGCCGCTATCGGGTCACGGCCGGAACGGCTGCTCGTCTTTGCCGCGGACCGGGTTCGCGAGCCGGCGCGCGACCGCGTCTTGCTCGTCCTTGGTCAGCCGGCGGACGTAGACGCCCGCGGCGTCGATGCTGCGCGCACCGAAGAAGCCTTCCGACACCGCGTACTCGACCTCGATGATCATGTACGGGTCCTCGCCGATCCACATCAGCTCGTGCTTGCGCGGGATGCCGACCCACGAAGACAGCGTGAACTTGTCGCGAGAGCCGTCCTCGTTGAGGACGACCATCGTGATGCGCTCGGTGGCGGTCACGAGGCGAACCCTAGCACGTCGAGCATCGAGTAGCGCCCTGGCGGTCGGCCGACGACCCACGCGGCCGCTCGCAGCGCCCCCGCCGCAAAGATCGTGCGCGATGAGGCGCGATGCCCGATCTCGATCCGTTCGGCCGGGCCGAAAAAGTACGCGACGTGCTCGCCGACGACGTCGCCGCCGCGCACCGCCGACACGCCGATCTCACCGCGCGGGCGGGCACCGACATCTCCGTCGCGGCCGTGGCGTTTGACCCGATCGTAGTCCACGCCGTGCCCGGCGGCGATCGCGCGCGCAATCGCGAGCGCGGTCCCCGATGGCGAGTCGCGCTTGCCGCGGTGATGCACCTCGACGACTTCGGCGTCCCACTCCGGGCCAAGCACCTCGGCGGCCTTGCGCGCGAGACCGAGCAGCAAGTTCACGCCGAGCGAGAAGTTCGCGGCGACGACGACCGGAGCGAGGCTCGCGAGCTCGGCGATCGCGTCATCGTCGACCGCGTCGAGCCCGGTCGTGCCGATCACCGCGGCCTTGCGTTGCGCGATGGCGGCGCGCGCAGCGACTCGAGTCGCATCGGGCGCGGTGAAATCGACGTAGACATCGCTCGCCGACAAACCCGCGCCGAGGTCGGCGGTCGCGATCACGCCGCGCACCGCTTCGCCGCCGAGGCCGAGCGCACCTTCGCGATCGATCGCGGCGACGATCTTGACGTCGCTGCGACCGGCGGCCGCGTCGAGCACCGCCCGGCCCATGCGCCCGGAAGGTCCGAGCACGCAGACGCGAGCTGTCATGCCAATGCCTGCGCGCGGAGCTCGGCGCGCAGTTGCTCGGTCAACGCTGCGCTCGCAGCGACGAGCGGCAGCCGAACATCGGGCGTGCAGCGCCCGAGCACGGCGAGCGCGGCTTTGGTCGGCGCGGGGCTCGGCTCCGCAAACAACAAGTTCATCAGATGGCGCAGCTTGTAGTGCGCCTTGCGAGCGCGGTCCCAATCGCCGGCCTTGACCGCGTCCCACATGTCCGCCATGTCGCGCGGCGCGACGTTCGAGACGACCGAGATCACGCCCTTCGCGCCGAGTGCGTAGAGCGGAAACGCCGTGCCATCGTCGCCGGATAGCACCGAGATCTGTTGGCCGACCCGCGCGATCAGCTCGCCGCCGCGGACCAGATTGCCGGTCGCGTCTTTGATCGCGACGATGTTGTCGATCTCGGCGAGCCGAGCGACGGTCTCGGTCAGCATGTCGCACGCGGTGCGCGACGGCACGTTGTAGAGCACGATCGGCAGCTTCGTCGACTTCGCGATCGCCTCGAAGTGCCGGTACAAGCCCTCCTGGCTCGGCCGGTTGTAGTACGGCGTGACGTGAAGCAGCGCATCGGCACCCGCTTGCTCGGATGCCTTGGTCAACACGAGCGCCTCGGCGGTCGCGTTGCCACCCGCACCGGCGATCACCGGCACTCGGCCGCGCGCGGCCTTGACCATCGCAGTGATGACCGCGACGTGCTCGTCGACATCGAGCGTGGCCGACTCGCCGGTCGTGCCGACCGAAACGATGCCGTCGATGCCTTGCTCGATCTGCCAATCGACCAGCTTGCCGAGCGCGGAGAAGTCGACCTTCCCGTCGGAGAACGGCGTCACGAGCGCGGTGAGACAGCCTTCGATCGGAGTCGGTTTCGGCATGGAAATCCTAGGCACATAGCTACAACGCTTGGCGCCAAAATGCCATTCCACAAGGAGTCGTGTACCGTCGGCGGATGCGAGCAACAGTGGCGTTCTTGGTGTCCGCGGTGGCGCTTGCCGCCTGCAACAACAGCATCTCGATCGACGACTTCGCTCAGAAGTTTCGCGACGGTGAATGCTCCGCCGCCGTCGCATGCAACGAATTCCCCGATACCGCGACGTGCGAAGCGTCGATCAGCCTCGATAGTAGCGACTTCAATACGGTCGTCGCCGAGGTCAAAGCGGGCACGGTGAGCTACGACGGCGATGCGGCGTCGCAGTGCTTGGCGTACTTGACCGACAACGTGTGTACGTTCGGCGGCTTTCACGGTGGCCAGGTCTGCAACAGCATCTTCGACGGCACGCTCGCGAACGGAGCGGCCTGCGTCGAGGACGAAGCCTGCAAAGGCTACAAGACGCAGACCGCTCAGTGCGTCCGCACCGACAACATGTGCGATCCGGGCACGACGTGTTGCCCCGGCGTGTGCACCGCCATCCAGCGCGCCGCGCTCGGCGCATCGTGCGCCACGCTCAACTGTGCGAATGACCTCTATTGCTCGGGCGTCGATCAGACCTGCAAGGCGCTGGTCCCGACGCTCGGCGCCGCGTGCGAAGGCTACGATGGCTGCGAGGATCCGATGTACTGCAAGATAACGTCGGGCGCGTCGACCGGCGTCTGTGCCGACGCTGCGGCTTCGGGCGGTGCATGCGACACGACCGGTGAGACGTTGTGCGCCGACGCCCGCCAATACTGCGATCCGACGACGTTGGTCTGCACG
>CAZDGY010000944.1:0-2882 GCA_964504685.1 uncultured Kofleriaceae bacterium
CGTAGTACAGCCGGCCGAGCGCGAGCTGGCCGAGCTCGATCATCCGGCGATCGTTCGACGTGCGCGGCTGGCGGCCGATCAAGTCGGTGAAGATGTCGGTCGCCTTCGCGAGGTCTTTCTTCGCGACGTAGATCGCCGCGCTGTAGTAGACCGCCTCGAGCTCGAAGTCGGAACCTTTGGGAACCTGGTTGAAGTACGCGAGCGCCTCGTCGTACTTGCCTTGCGAGAACGAGTACTTGCCGTGAACGTACGGCACTTGCGGCAGCCGCAGTCCGCCGCTCACCCGATCGAGATCGCCGAGCCATTCGTCGACGTGGGTGTTGTCCTGCTGCGCGATCGAGATCTCGACGAGCCGGACCAACGCCGGTTGGTACCACTTGCTCGCGACGTTGTTCGCGCCTGCGAGCTGGCTGAAGTACATCCGCGCCGAGCCGCGATCGCCTTTCTGATACTTCGACTCGGCGAGGTAATAGAGCGCCGAGTCGCGTTCGGGCCCTTGCAGCGAGCGGACGAGATCGAACAGCTCGCGCGACGCGGTGTCGTAGTCGCCGAGGCTGAACGCGAGCTGCGCTTCGATGAGGCTGTGCGATCCGTGCGGACCGCCGAGCTCGCCGAGCTTCGGCATGTCGCTCGACAGTCGGCGCGCGTCGACTTCGTAGCGGCCGAGCTTCGTGCCGACGTCGTCGGCGGACGCCACGGCCGGAGCCAATAGCAATACCGCGACTAGCGCTCGCATTATTGCCCCGCGCTGGCCGCCGGCAGCGGCGTGGTGCCCGGCGTGGTCTGCGTCGGCGTCGCGGTCGGCTTCTCCGGCATGACCTGCGTGACCTTGCAGTCGATCGCGGTGCGGTTCTCCACCTTCCTCGACATGCCGCCCTTTTCGAAGCCGCGGCACTCGACCCTCGCGGTCTTGCCTTCGCCCGCGATGAACTGGTTCGCGCCCTTCGCGGTGAACGTGTACTTCGACATGTAGTCGAACACGCTGTAGCCGTTGCCGCGGTAGGTCGCGACCGCCGAGACCGTGTGGTTACCCGGCGCGATCGGCCCCGCAAACACGTCGAACGACTTGGTCTTGTACAAGCTGTCGGCGGCGTCGTCGGTGCGGGAGAACACCTCGGTGCCGTCGAGCGAGTACGTCAGCTTGATCAGCCGGTACACGGAGCCCATCTCGCTCTTGTGCGTGATCAGCGCCTGCGCGCCGACGCCGCCACCGAGCATGTTCTCCTTGAGGATCTCGCTGCGCGCCTTGAGCTGCCACGCGCGTTCCTTGAGCTCTTGCGTCTTCTGCTCGATCCGGCGCATCCGCACCGCGGTCGGCATGTCCTCGGGCTTGACGTCCGCCGGGGCGGGTGTCGCGCTTCCACTGCCAGCGTCGGGCGCCGGTGCATCGGGTGCGGGTGCTGGCGCAGGCGTCGGCGGTGGCGCCTTCTTTTGATCGTTCGGGCCTGCGACCGCGGTCGCGGCGGCGAGCAGAGAACTCAAGACAACGACAACGGTCGACGTGCTTTGCATGGAAGGGCCCCTTGCCGAACAACGCGTATCTGACGTCCCTCGAACATCAGCATGCGCCGGTGCGGTCCCGGCGCATTTTCCTTTGGAATGATGCGGTTGTAACACCGGTAGCGGGGTGCTTCAAGCTGACGGGCCCGCGAGCTTTCCGGGATGCTAGATTTCAGTCGAATCGATCACAGATCGAGCTCGGGCGTTGACTTAGCGCCCCAAGTGCTTCCACAGCGCTTCGAGCACCGGGCCGACCCCCTGACCGGTCGCTGCCGACATCGCGAACAGGGTGATGCCCTCGTCGGCGAGCTGACGGCGAAACTCCTCGACCGCGGACGACTCTATGGCGTCGATCTTGTTGAGCGCGACGACCTGCGGCTTGGTCGCTAGCTCCGGAGCGTAGCGCTCTAGCTCGGCGTTGATCGTCCGAAAGTCGGCGAGCGGCGAGCGGTCCGGCCCGGTCAGGTACGTGGCCTCGACGATGTGGAGCAGCACCCGGCAGCGCTCGACGTGACGCAAAAACTGGTGGCCGAGCCCGGCGCCTTCCGACGCGCCCTCGATCAGGCCGGGGATGTCCGCGATCACGAAGTTGCGCTCGTCGGACAGCTGGACGACCCCGAGGTTCGGCACCAGCGTCGTGAACGGGTAGTCGGCGATCTTCGGTCGCGCGCGCGACACTCTCGCGATGAACGTCGACTTGCCGACGTTCGGATAGCCGAGCAAGCCGACGTCGGCGAGCAACTTGAGCTCGAGCCGCACCGTGCGCTCGTCGCCGAGCGTGCCGGGCTCGAACTTCGTCGGCGCCTGATTCCACGGCGTCGCGAAGTGGATGTTGCCGCGACCGCCGATCCCGCCCTTCGCGAGCACGAACGTCGCGGTTGGCTGATCGAGATCGGCGATGACCTCGCCGGTCGGCTCGTCGTAGATCACGGTCCCGACCGGGACGCGGACGGTCATGTCTTCGCCCGCAGCGCCGTACTGATCTTTGTTGCGACCATCTTCGCCGCGCTCGGCTTTGTAGTGCCGGCGATACTTGAAATCGAGCAGCGACGACATCCGTGGATCGGCGACGAACACGATGCTGCCGCCATCGCCACCGTCACCGCCCGACGGACCACCGTGTGGTACACCGTCCTCGCGCCGGAATGCGGCGGAGCCGTTGCCGCCGTCTCCCGCTTTCACGTGGATGATGGCCTCGTCGATGAACTGCATGATGCGCGAGCCGATCTATGGCTGACCGCACCCGCGGGTCAAGCTCGTTGACCGCCGTGTGGGCGTCGCGGCCCTTGGCGATGATGACGAGCTTCGCATCGGGACCGGCGGCCAGCATCATCAACCCCATGATGCTCTTGCCGTTGACTTCTTCGCCGTCCTTCCGAACG
>CAZDGY010000945.1:0-2877 GCA_964504685.1 uncultured Kofleriaceae bacterium
CTCCGACGTGCTGGCGATCCGCGCCGGTGAACGCGCCGCGCTCGTGACCGAACAGCTCGCTCGCGATCAGCGTGGGCGGTAGCGACCCGCAATCGACGGTGACGAACGGCTTCTGCGCCCGTGGCCCGAGGTCGTGCAACGCACGCGCGACCAGCTCCTTGCCAGTACCGCTCTCGCCGGTGACCAGCACCGACACGTCGCTGCGCGCGGCCTTCGCGACCTGCGCCATCAGCCGGCGCATCACCGGTGACCGGCCGATCAGGCCTGCGAGCGATTCGCCGCCGTGGATCTCGACTTCGACCGGCGCGGCATCGCCGACACGCAGCGTGGAGTCGCCGACGCGCAGCAGCGTCCCCGGCGGTACGATCGCGCGCTCGATCCGCAGCGTGCCGAAGAACGTGCCGTTGGTCGAGCCGTGATCGACGACCGCGATGCCGCCAACCGCGGGCCGAAGCTCGACGTGGAATCGCGACACCGCCGGATCCGTGAGCCGCAGCCCGCTGCCCTCCGCGGTGCCGATGGTGACCTCGTCGGCGGAGACTCGCTGGCCAACATCGGGGCCTGCCTCGATCTCGACCATGACGCTGCGCACAGGCAGGTGCGCGATCTCGCGACGAAGCGTCTGATCCACCGACTGGTTGTACCGCAGTCCGTGGCCGGGCCGGCGGTCACTGTCCGGGACAGCGGACAGCTCGCACGACGGGCCGCTGGCTCCATTCGCGCACCTACGCGCGGCATGGCGGTCGCAATAGCGGTCGGCATGGTCAAGCTCATCGCAATTAGCCTCTTTCTCGCAGCGTGTGGCGTCGATCCGGGAACCGGCGGGGGTTCGGGTTCGGGCTCCGGCTCGGGCTCGGATATGGACGGCTTCACGACGTTGGTCAGCTCGGACTGGACGTTGCCGGCGTCGACCGAGGAATACCTGTGCGTGCGGCTGACCGTGCAGACCGACACGTACATCAGCGCGATCAAACCGATCTCGCCTCCTGGCACGCATCACTCCGTGCTGATGGCCGGTCCGTCCGACGGCAAGATGGACGGCACGACGCAGTGCGATAGCACGCTCAGCCAGCCGTCGATCTACGCTTCGGGCGTCGGCACCGACGAGCTCGATCTGCCGGACGGCGTCGCGATTCATCTCACGCCCGGCGAGCAGATCTTGCTCAACCTCCACCTGTTCAACGCGACCGATAGCGAGATGACCGGCACGTCCGGAATCCAGATCGTTCAGGTCGATGCGTCCGCGGTCGAGCACGTCGCCGGCGTCTTGCTCGCAGGCAAGGCAAAGGGGTTGGTCGTGCCGCCGATGGCGAGCACGCAGACCGGTACCTGCACGACGCCCGACGGCATGACGATGTTCGCCGCCGCGCCGCACATGCACTTGCTCGGCACGTACATGACCGCGACCTATACGCCGCCGGGTGGCCAGCCGCAGACGATGATCGATCAGAGCTACTCGTTCGACGCGCAGAAGTACGTGATGCAGACGCCCGAGGTCGTGACCCAAGCCGGCGGGCAGTTCACCATCAACTGCACCTACTTCAATCCGACACCGGACGACGTGCTGTTCGGCGAATCGACGACCGACGAGATGTGCTTCGCGCTGACCATGGTCTACCCGGTGCAACCCAGCGACGAGTGCACGAAGTAGGCGCGCCGCGCGGTTCGATCGATCCGGACGTGGGCGACGTGCGTAGGGGTAGGTGAAAGGGAGGTTCGATGTCGTTCACAAAGCTCGGTTGCGCGCTGCTCGTCGCGAGTTTCGGTTGCACCACTGGCGCTGCGGAGTCGACGGCGCCTGGCGCCTCGTACCTGTGCGACTCCAGCGGCAAGGACGCGTTCGACACCTATGGGGCGACCGCGTTTGTCGCGGTCAACAAAGCGATCTTCTCGAACGTCGGCAACGAAGTGATGGCGAACGGCGCGAGCAACGTCGGCGATTCGTTCACCAAGGTCGGCACCGGCGCGCCGTCGGCGACCGGCGATAGCGCGTCGATCTTCGAAGGCAAGCTCGCCGCATTCCTGGTCTATGCGTACGGCGGCCCGACCGAGATCACGTACACCGATGGTGCAACATACTCGGGCATGCAGGACATGGTCGCGGCGCACACCGGGCTCGGCATCACGAGCGCGCAGTACGACTACTTCATCACCAGCCTCGTCGTGCCCGCGCTCGTCGCGAGCGGCGTCAAGCACGGTGCCGGCGGCGCCGCCGATCCGGACGACGTGTCGAGCTGTTTCGCTCCGGTCGTGACCGACCCGGCGTTCAAGGCCACGATCGTCGGGCAATAGCGTGGTGACCTCGTCGGTTCGACCTCGTTCGCGGCTGACGCGTTGGCTCGCCCGCATCGCGGCGGCGACGCTCGCGCTAGGCGTCGTGATTCACCTGCCGCCGGTGATGGGCTACCTCGCGGCGCACGGCCATCACGGCACGGGCGTCTGCCCGTTCGGCTACGGCGCTGGATCGCCGGCGGCCAAGCGCGTCGTGCACGTCGCGGTCGCAAACGAGCGCGTCCGTCCGGCGCTCGGGTTCGCGCTCGATCGCACGACCGCGGGCGATGTCGTCGCGTGGGCCGATGCGAATCACGTTGCGTGCAAGCCACAGCATGGCGGCTCGCTGCTCGAGTGCACCGATGTTCCGCCCGGCGCGGTGCCGGGCTCGCTCGCGGTGACCGCCGCGTGGTTGCGATTCGCCGGTGACGGCACGCTCGCGTCGGTCACGACGACCCGGCGCGATCGCGATGTCGGCGCGGTGAGCGGTGCGTTCGCCGCGCTCGCCGCCGAGGTCACGCAATCGGCCGGCGCGCCGACGATAGCCACCGGCTCGGCAAAGCCCGAAGTGCTGTCGCACGGCATGCTGCGCCAGGCGATGGTCGA
>CAZDGY010000946.1:0-2876 GCA_964504685.1 uncultured Kofleriaceae bacterium
TTCACGACGGCGAGCCAGGTCTTGTTGATCGGCGATGTCGCGGTGAGCTACACCGTGGTGTAGCCGGGCAACACGACGTTCTGATCGATGCTCTGGCCG
Source organism: uncultured Kofleriaceae bacterium (assembly GCA_964504685.1). GTDB lineage: Bacteria > Myxococcota_A > Polyangia > Haliangiales > Haliangiaceae > JABFXX01. Next base: position 100 of record CAZDGY010000946.1, read on the forward strand.
AAATACATCGCGCGCCCGATCACCGAGATGTGGCGATCGGGCGTGACCTGGACCCAGCCTTCGACCTTGTTGTGCGGCAACCGGTCGAGAGGGTCGGTCGGATCGACATCGCTCGTCGCGCGGACGTAGTCCCAAGCGCCGCCGAGCTCGACGTGCTTCTCGACCGCGATGCGGCCCATCAAGTCGACCCCGTAGAGCTGCAGCACGCCGAGATTGATCAGCCGACCGTCGTCGGCGGGATTCGGCGACGACCGCACCGTGCCGGTCTGATACTTGTAAAACGGCGCTAGCTCGATCCGCAGGCGGTCCGTCAGTTGCTCGATCGCGCGCAGCTCGAAGTCGTCGATCATCTCGGGTCCGAGGCCCGGGTTTCCGGTCATCGGATCGAACCGCTCGCGCAGACTCGGGATGCGGCCCTTGCGACCGATGATCGCGTCGAGCTCGAACGAGCCGTAGTTAGGGCGCCACTTCGCGCTGAGCTTGCCCTCCGGCCATGGATCCGCGCCCATGTAGACGAACGGCAGCGCGACGCCCGCCGAGCCGTCGATCCGGATCGTCTTGTGCTCGTACTGCGCGTCGCCGGCGAGCTCGATGAGCGTCGTCGAGGCCTTGGTCTCGTCGCCCGCGAGGTCCTTGATGTCGACACGGTCGTAGTCGATCCAGGCCGACATCGCGATGCGCCATTCCTTGCCGAGCGGCCGGGTGGCGAGAGCCATCGCACCGGTCCGAAACGCGGTGAGGTCCTCGAGCGACGATTCGGTCGGCAGCGAAATCTCATCGGCGCTAAAGAACAACGAGCGGCGGTAGAGGTGATAGAGCCAGCCCTCACCCTGGAGCTGCCATTCGCCCGCTTTGGTATCGAGCTTCGCGCTCGCGCGATCGGTCGCTTCGCGATCGACGAGCAAGGTCTGCTGCGAGGGCTCGTCGTCTGACGGCGGCGACAAGTAGTGTCGCTCGTCGACGAACGCGTCGATCGCGAGGCGCGTATCGCCGTCGCGATACTCGAGGCGGGCGGAGCCCGTCGCATAGTGCGCTTGCCCCGAAAGCGCGGGCATCGCGTCGGGCAGCTCGAACGCGTGGAACGAGGCGTTGCCGGATCCCGACACGCGCAGGCCCCAATGCGGCGACAGCGCTACGCGCGCGGTCGCGGTCACGCCGGCACTCGGCAGCGTGTCGCCGGTGAACCGGGCGATCACGAGCTGGGGCCCGATCGCGTCACGGGTCAGCACCTCGATCACCCCGCCGTTGCCGCCTGCACCATCGATCGGCGATTGCGGCCCGGTCGCTACACGGATCTGTACGATGTCGGTGATCGGGATCGACGACACGTCGAACGTGCCGTAGTACGGGTCGCTGACCAGCACGCCGTCTACGAACACGCTCACCGAGCCCTTGCGAGCGCCGCGCACGTCGAGGTTCGTGCCGCCGCGTCCAGCGTCTCGCACGGTGACGTCGGGAAGCAACGCGAGCGCGGTGCCAAGATCGGTCGCGCCGCGCGCTGCGAGCTGCTCGCCCGTCAAGCGGACCTCCGTGTCGCGATCGAACGGCTTGGCAGGACGCTCGTCGTAGATCTCGATCGCCTCGCTCTTAGACATCTGCTCGAGCTCGGCCTCGGTCATGCCGCCCGGTGCGGATGGCTCCACGTTATCGCTCGAGCCGGCATCCGCATACGCGACGCCACCTCCCGCGCAAAGCGCAGCGACGATCGCGATCGTTCGCCCGATCACGAGCCGCAGACGTTGGCTCGTGCGGGTTTGCAGGTGCCCATGTTGTTGCAGAATCCGTTCGATCCACTCGCGTCCAACGGGCAAGTCGAGCTATCGCCCGGCGTACACGCGACCGTACACACCGTGAGGCCGGCGCCGTTGTAGTCATGGCAGTTGTTCGACATGCAGTCGCCGTCTGATCCACACGGGTCGTAGACGTTGCCGGCGCATGTCGTGCCGCCCCCATCGACGTTCGTTTGCGAATAGCTGCTGCACGCGACCACGACGAGCGCGGCGATCACGGCGAACAGCGACGATCGCATCGCTAGAGGTCGCCGATCGTCGTCGGACAGCTTCCACCGTTACCCCCGCCGCCACCACCGCCACCACCGCCGCCACCCTCGATCGTCACGGGGCCCGATAAGCTCACGCTCGCGAGTTGCGCCGTACAAGTGCCCGCCGCGGCGTGCGTGGTGCCATCGACTTCGACGAAACTAACCGCGGCAAGCGTCGCGGTGAACTGCGTGCTGCTGATCGCAGTGACGTCGACGGTGCCGGAGGTGGCAAAGTACTCGGTCTGCGTCGCCTCGCCTTTGCCGCCGAGGCCGCGCACGCACAGGCCACACGTCGTGTAGCTCGCATCGGCTCCGCCGATCGTGTACGTGCCAGGGGCAACCGTCCCGCCGGTAAACGCGCCTTTGCCGTCCCACAGCTCGAGCTGGACGTACTCCATGTCGCCAGGCAACTGACCGAAGCCGCGATACCAGTGCTGAGCACCCATCGAACCAGGCACGTTGCACTGCTCGGCTTGCACGGTGAAGGTCTGTGACGCGGTCTGACTATCGAGCGAGCACGCCGCACTCGGACCGCTATCGGCCGCCCCCGAGTCCCCCGAGCCCGCCGGCAAGCTTGTCCCGGTCACGCATCCGACGAGCAGGCCCAAGCCGAGGCATTTCATACTCATTGTCACTCTGACGAGCAAGGAGTGTGCCTTTCCTAACCAACTGTACATCGACAGTCCGCGAGTCGAACCTGATGTGTCGGCACCCCAACCCAGCCCCAGTCAGGGGT
>CAZDGY010000947.1:0-2871 GCA_964504685.1 uncultured Kofleriaceae bacterium
CACGGCACGTACGTGTTCTTCGGCGTCGTGCCGGCGTGGATGTACTCGTCGAAGTACGACAGCAGCTCGGCGCGGCGCGGCTCGAGCTCCGGGCGCGGCGCGGGTCGCGATGCGAGCAGCTCGCGCACGTACACGAAGTGATCGTGGATGCGCGCGAACTCGCCGTCGCTGGTGCGGTAATCGCGACCCTCGATCGCGCGGAACCCGGCGTCGCCGAGGTGATGGTTCGCACCCTCCGTGAACCCACGCGCGAGCAGCTTGTCTGGCGGGTCGGCCGACGCCGAGGCAGCAAACCCAAGGAAAACAGCGACAACGACCATGGCCCTGGACATGCTCACCATCATACGCCCGAGCGCTGCCGAGTAATCCGCCGATGAGCAGGTTGGGCGGGGCGGCGGCCGTTACGGCGCCGGCACCCACACCGCGGCGCCGTCGACCACTTTTACGATCAGCACCGGCGCATCGGTAAACGCGCCCTCGAGCTTCGTGCGGTAGAGCGACAGCGGGCCGGTTGGCAGCGCGACCGCGACATCTGCGACCGCGTCATCGCCGCCGGAATCCTCGTCCGGATTCGTCGGTGCCTTCGTGGGCGTTGCAGGCTTGCTCGGGGTCTGGCGTTTGCTGCCGTCGCGGTTGCCGAGGACGAGCGCCCACTTGCCGTCGGCGGCGATCGATACCGCGGTGTAGCCCTTCCAACACTTGTACTCGCCGCCGGTCGCGTGGACGTCGCACGCGCTCGCATGATCTTGGAGCATCACCCACTGGCTATCGTGCGACCACTGAACTGGAACGCCGGTTTGGACCGACTTGCGGCGCGCGCCTTGACCGTCGAGCTGGAAGCTCATGAGCACGTCGGCGGGCTTCGTGTGATGCGTGTCGGTGAACACATTGTCGGCGTAGACGCCGAGCGCACGTGCGCCATCCGGGCTCGGCGTGAAGCCGCGCAATGGCGCTTCGGGCGCGATTTTGATCCTCTTGCTCAGATCGCCGGGCGGTGCGATCCACACGCCGTCCTTGTCGGCCCACACGAGCCGACGCTCGCCGGCAGCGCCGGTGATTCGCGCGCCCGGAGCGGGGACTGGCAGCGTGAACGTCTTGCCGCTCGCTAGATTCACGATCATCGACGTCTTGTCGCCGGCGCGGCACAGCACGCACGTGCCGTCCTCGGCGAGCTCGGCCGGACCATCGCCGCACGGTAGATCGGTGAGCTGTTTGGTCGACGCGTCGAGCGGCATCCACGCCCACTTGCCGTCGAGATCGACGAGCAAGACGCGGCCGGCCGCGTCGGTGCGCAGCGCGCGCACGGTCGCTTTCGCCGACAGGGTCGCGATCTCGGTCTCGAGCTTGCCGCGCGGGTCGACGCGATACAGCGAGTCGCCGCGGGCGAACACGACGCTGGAGCCGGCGAATTCGTCGTCTGCGGACGCGGTGCTCGCGATCGCTAACCCGATGGCGACCGCCAACCCCAGCGAGCGACGCATCACTTCACCAGCACCGCCGCGCGCTCGGCGCGATCGGTCAGCGACGTGACGAAGCGACCCTTGCCGGGCACGTCGAGCAACACGACGTCGCCGAACCGAGGGAAATGAACGTCGAGCGCGCGCATGCCGTCGACCGAGCGCGCGTCCTTCTCGAACTGCTGCTTGGTCAGCGGCTTGCCCTCGATGAACACCTCGGACAGGAACTCGAGCGGTGCGATCCACGTCGCCCCATCGCGCTGCATCTTGTCGCGGGTCGCGCCGGGCAGATTGTCCGACCGCCGGACAACGTTGTCCCAGTCGCGCTTGCCGAGCGCTGCGACGACGTCGAGGTCGAACCGCTCGGCGGGGAACACGATCACGATCGTGCCATCGACTTCTTTGACCGCGATCGGTGGGCCTTTGGGTTCGACCTTCGCGGCCGGCGCAGGCGCAGGTGTCGCCTTCGCCGCCGGGGGCGCTGCGGACTTCGCAGCGGCCGGCGCGGGCGGTGCAGTCTTCGCGAGCGGAGCGCCCGGAATCATCGACAGCTTGTCGATCGCGGCGAGCTGCTGCTCGAGTTGAGCCGACTTGCGCAGGTCCCACGTGCCATCGGCTTCGAGCATGTCGACGACGAACAGCTCACCGCGCCGCTCGAACGACACGCCGGTGAGTAGGCCGAGGATCTGCTGCTCGTCCATCTCGTCGAGTCGCTTCTCGTACGCGAGCAGCTTCGCTTCGAATTCCTTCTGCGACAGCGGTGTCTGGCGGCGCTTGCCGTCGATATCGGTCTGCGGATCGAGCACGTACGGCAACAGCGCGATGCCGCGCAGGTCGCGCGCCGATCGCGTCACGATCACCGCATCGCCCCAGCTGCCGAGCACGAACAGCCGGCCGAGCCGGAGCGGCAGCGCAGCGCAGATCGCGATCAGCTGCTCCTTGGCCGGCCGCAGATCCGTGTTGATCAGCGGATCGGTCGTCGGGTCCGCGCGCGGGGTGACGACCTTGTCGTCGATGATCATCAGCCGGCGCTCGCCGCGACGGCGGAACGGCATCGAGGGCGACAGCTCCATCTCGGCGCGCGGATCGAGCCGATCGACGTCGAGCAGCTGCTTGGTCTCGAGCGCGTCCTGGCCGCCGAGCCCGTCGATCAGGGTCTTCTGATCGATGGCCGTGTTGGCCTGGAAGATGAGGTCGATGACGAGGCTATCGAGCTGCAACATGAGGCGTGGCGTATATACCTCGCGCGGGAGGCGCGCGGAGGGGTGAATGCCGAGGCTCTGCCTCGGCAGAGGGGGCGGGCAGGCCCCCTATCGATCAATGACGAGGCTATCGAGCTGCAACATGTTCGCGGTCCTCGCGCTTATCTATAGATACCCGCTGCGCTGGCGCAAGAGCCACTCCAGCCCCAAAA
>CAZDGY010000948.1:0-2871 GCA_964504685.1 uncultured Kofleriaceae bacterium
CGCAAGGCGGTGTCGCGATATCCACGAAATCGAGGTGCTTGGCTTCGGCCGAGAGCAGTGTCTTGGTGTCGGGATAGATCCGAGCCTTCGGCAAGACCTGGCGAGCCTTCGCGCGGCGCGCGGCGCAGATTTCGGCAACAGCAACGATCTCGAATGCCTCGGGCGCGGCGAGGTAAGCCGGCACGTGGCCTTTCTCGGCGATGAATCCGAATCCGATCAGAGCACCCTTAAGAGAGCGGGACATGCAGGCTACCTCGGCTGTGGAGTAGGACAATTGGGTGACAGAAGCAAGAACCGGTGCGCCCGGACCAAAGCCCTTCCCTACTCAAATAACGGGTGTGAGATCGCTGTGTTGAGTTTTTAACGACGACTCTGAAGACAAGTCGTCAGGTTTTTGCCGGTATGACCAGTCCGCTGCTGAACCGACGTTGTAAAGCGCGCCGACAGGTCGGGGCAAAGCGCCTCATTCGATCGCATTCCGCGTAGGGATCAACGCGTCGGCTTCGCCGGATACGTTGTTGATCGATCCGGCTCAATTGACTCGGCCCCGCGCGAAGCGCTACTTACGTAGCCCCTCGGCGATCGGTCGAGGTTAGCGAACGTGGCGGAATTGGTAGACGCGCTAGCTTGAGGTGCTAGTGAGTAAAATCGTGGGGGTTCGAGTCCCCCCGTTCGCACGACTTGAAGCTCACGTTTGCTCGCGCGTTGATCCGCTCGTGAAGAAAAAGAACGCTGCGGCCTGCGCTCGGGATACGTCGCTCGTATGCCCGACTAACTGGTCCTTGGCATCGAAGCGCCGCCGATTTGGATCTTGCGCGACTTCGCGGCAGCCGTGAGCGGTGTGAGCGCACCGCGGGGCCCACGCGCACACTCCCGCAAAGCGTGGCGGTCACACTGATCGAGTCGCATCTCGTCGCAGGCTCGCGCGACGGTGCGATCGACATCGATCTGCCGGAGCAGCTACCGTGCGACGGTCGCAGACTTGGTGGCTGAGACTAGCGGTCGCCCCACCGCTTCATCCACGCCGTCGCGTCTGCGAGCTCTGCGGCAAAGCGGGCCTGGCCGGTGAGGTGACCGATCGCACGCGAGATCAGGTCGCGACCGCGTGCGTGATCGTCCTTCCACACGACTTGGCCGAGCGCCCACTCGGCCGCTCCGAGCGAGCCCGGGCCGACCGACTTCGGCCCGGCCAACGCTCGTTCGAGGATCGCGCATGCGCGCTCGAAATCGGCGATCGTCGCGGCGCGGTCACCGAGGGCGTACTCGATGTTCCCGCGAACTTGGTACAGCTCGCCGACATCGGTGTGGTCGGGTCCCAATCGGGCTACGTCGATCGCGAGCGCGCGCGAGACGAGCTCGAGCGCCTCGCGGTGCTTGCCTCGGCTCCGCCGGGACTGCGCGAGATCCATCAGGCACGACGCGATGCCGGTCGAGCTCGCGGGCAGCACGAACGCGGCGACGTCGCACGACCGCTCGAGCTTTGCCTCCGCTTCGGCATCGCGCGACAGATCCTGGAGCAGCCTGCCTTCGATGTCGGCGACCGTCGACCAATCGAGCGTGCGTTCACCGCCGTACGCGACGATCATCGCGTCGGCGCGCTGTGCTTCGCCGAGCGCGGTCGCAGAGTCGCCCGCGAACTGCTCGGCGACCGCCAACGCACAATGCGCGAGCGCGCGGACCGGCCCCGGGCCGAGCTCGGCATCTGCGAGCTCCACCGCGGCATGTACTTCGGCGAGCCCGGTCTCGGAGTGGCCACCGCGCGCGAGCGCGAGCCCGAGCTCTTGTCGTAGCTTGACCTCGTTGACCGGGCGCGTGTGACCGTTCGGCAGCGCTTCGAGTGCATGGCGATAGGTCTTCGCCGCGTCGGCGTAGTCGCCTTTGTGCTCGATGATCAGTGCCAGCACGCCGATCGCCTGCGGCAGCTCGACGCGCGCGCCGGTTTCGGCAAGCTCGATCGCGTGTCGCGCTGAGGCTTCGGCGTCCGCGAGCCGATCGGTCGCATCATAGGCAGCCGCGCGCGCGCTCGCGAGTCGCGACTCGACATCGACCGGCCGGCCGACACGGGCGAGTGCAGCGTCGGCGAACGTCACGTACTCGAGGCCGCGCGCGCCATCCTCGCCAGCGATGGTCGCGAGCGCGAGCTCGGTCCAGATCTGCGCCGAGATCAGGTCGTCACGTGGGTTGCCGCTCACCGCGAGCGCCTCGGCCTCGCGCAACGTCGCGATCGAAGTCTTGATGTCGCCACCTGCGAGCTGCGTAGCGCCGAGCTCGTACTTGACCTCGGCGCGCAACGGGTCCCAGCCGACGTTGTTCGCCGTCGCCAGCGCCTCGAGCGAACGCGTCGCTGCGGTGATGTTGCCTTGGTCGCGTTGGGCGACCGCATCCTCGAGCCGGACTCGCAGCGCCGCCGCTGCCGCACGCGTGCTCGGATCACTCGGAGCTCGCGCTTGCAGCAGGCCCGGTGGTGGCGCCGTGCACCGGGCTGGATCGACGACGGTGGCGGCGAGTGCGCTCGCCCGCCGGGGTGCGTCGCTGCCTGCGCCGGCGACCTCGGCGACGAACCCCGCGAGCTCGGTGCGACGTACGTCGAGGCATGTCGTCGTCGTCGGATGATCGACCCGGCACGTCTCGGCGACCGCACGCCACGCACCGACCTTCGTCGCGAACTCGCCGGCTGCGATCGGATCATTCGCGAGCGCCGCGTGGACCTGCGCCTCGCCGTCGGCGCCGAGGGCCGTTTCGAAATCACTGCGCAGCACGTCGCACGCATCCGCCACGTGGCCGCGGGTGAGCGCAAACCCGGCGATACCCGCGACGATCGCCGCTCCACCGACCACGCGTGCGAGGTTGCGGCCGCGGCGCAACCGGCGT
>CAZDGY010000949.1:0-2867 GCA_964504685.1 uncultured Kofleriaceae bacterium
GCGCAGCCGGCTCGACAACGCGCTCGAGATCATCGAGGACATCGAGGATCGCGGTCTCGAGACCGAAGTGTGTCGCCACCTCGCCGCGCTCGAACGCGCGCAGGGCAAGCCGACCGCCGCTCGCGAGCTCGCCGAACGGGCGCTTGCGGTCGCGCGCAAGGCCGGGCTGCGCGAGAAGGAAGCGCAGGCGCAGCTCGCACTCGGCGATGTGCTGTCGACCAGCATCTACGACACGACCGACGAAGGCGGCGCCAACGATGCAGCGGTCGCATATCGCTGCGCGGTCGATCTACTCCGCTCGATCGGCAACGACGCGGCTCTCGGCCGGGCGTTGTTCTCCTACGGCCGGTTCGCGGCCGAGTCGGGCAAGCTCGCCGACGCGAAGGACATGCTGCACCAGGCGCTCGCGACGTTCACGCGGCTCGGCCTCGCCAAGCCCGCCGAGTCCGCCAAGCAGCTGCTCGCGACGTTGTCGTAACGCGCGGTCGGGCTTGCGCCGGACCCATCTAGCCGGCATCGTTGAGCAACAGCTCGATGATCTGGTTTTGGCTCGGATTCTTCGCGCTGGTCGCGCTGCTGTTGGTCTTCGACCTCGGCGTGCTGAACCGCAACGCGAAGGAGCCGACGCTGCGCGGCGCCGCGCTCGCGACCGTCGGCTGGGTCGTGCTCGGGCTGTCGTTCGTCGCGGTCGTGTACCCGATGTACGAGAACAACTGGCTCGGTGCGCACCTCCATGGCGGCCCGCCGGATCACGCCGACGGCGCGGATGCCTCGATCACCTACGTCTCGGCCTATCTACTCGAGCAGGCGCTCAGCATCGACAACATCTTCGTGATGTCGCTGTTGTTCACGACGTTCAAGGTCCCTCTCAAGTACCAACACCGCGTGCTGTTCTGGGGAATCCTCGGCGCGATCGGGTTTCGACTCGCGATGCTCGGCGGCGGCGCCTATCTCGCGGCGCGGTTCGATTGGGTCTTCTACATCTTCGGCGGCTACCTCGTCTATCAGGGGCTCAAGCTGTTCCGCGACGAGGGCGATGGCGACGACGAGGAGCGCGACAAGAGCGTCGTGCTACGGGTCCTGCGCCGGTTCGTGCCGATCGTCGACGGCGATCACGGCGGCAAGTTCACGGTCAAGACTGACGGCCGGCGCGCGCTGACGACGATCGCGGTGTGCCTCGTCGTGATCGAGCTGACCGATATCGTGTTCGCGCTCGACTCGATTCCGGCCGTGCTGTCGGTCAGTCAGGACACGTTCATCATGGTGACGTCGAACGTGTTCGCGATCATGGGGCTGCGCTCGCTGTACTTCGTGCTCGCCGGCGCGATGTCGAAGTTCCAGTACCTGAAGATCGCGCTCGCGGTGCTGCTCGTCGGCATCGGCGCGAAGATGATCGTGCACAGCTACTACCCGATCTCGCATGTGGTCTCGCTGATCGCGATCGCGGGGATTCTCGGCGTCGGTGTGCTCGCCTCGGTCGTCGCCGCACGCCGCGTGCCCAAGCCGGCCGCGTAACCGCTACTGCTGGCAGGCGAACGGATCGGAGCAGTCGTCCGAGCCCGAGCCGCCGGTCGCGGGACGCGAGTCGAGCGTGGTCCCGGCAGCCCGGCACGCGGTGATCACGGAGCTGCGATGCTTGCGCACCGAGGCCAGCCACTTGCGGGCGCGGTCTGCGTCGTGGGTCCGGCAAGCGGCGAGCACGCACGTTCCCGCCTGGTTCGCGACCAAGCTCGCGTCGGCGCGGCACAACGCCATCGCATCGACGAACCGATTGTTCTGCATCGCGCTCGCGAGGTCGGCCGATGGATCGGAAACGGGCGGAGTCGGCCGTGGCGTGGGCGTCGGCGTCGGCGTTCGCGGACGCGGGTGAACCACGTCGCCGGGCTTGCCCGAGCCCGAGCCCGGACCGTTCGCCCACGGATCGCCGCTGCCGCTACCGACCGGCTCGGTCACGCCGGCATCGAGCACGGCGCCAGCGGCCACGGCGGCATCCGGTACGGCAGCGGCCACCGCGGCATCGATCGGCCGGGGAACCGGTGCGTTCGCGACGATCGCGCCATCCGCCGCCGCGCGATCTCCACTACCGCCGCGGCGAAACGCGGCAAACGCGCCAATCCCGACGCCGATCGTCGCGAGTGCGACCACGACGATGGTGAGCGCGCGCGAGCGGTTGCGGGTCGCGAGCGTCGAGTCGGTGTACGCTGTATTGAACGGCGGCGACACCGAGGTCGGATGGCGCTGCGAATCGATCAGGCCGGCCGCAGATGGATACATCGGCGGCGCGCCGATCGACGGCAGCAGCGGCTGCGTGACGGCCGGCCCACCGGCGGTCACCGATGCGTACGTCGGGCCGATCCGAGCTCCATCGACGACGACCCCGGCGCTCGCGAGCTGCCCGACCGGGACGGTGAGCTGACCGGTAATCCCGAGGCCGTACGCGGTGCTTTCGACCTTCACGGTCGGGAACGTCGGCCCATTCGCGACGGTCTTGGTCAGCCGCGACCGCGGCACGGGACCGCCTTCGACCAAGCCGGCCGCCGCGAGGTCGATGACGTGCGCGAGCGCTTGCTCGACCGGATCGAGCCCGGCCGCCGGCGGCAGCTCGACCGGCATCGCGGTCAGCGTGTGACCGCTGGTGTACGGACCCGAGCGTCGCAACTCGACCCATGGCTCGGGGCGTTGCCCGAACAGCTCGCGCAGATACTTCGACATCGCGCTGACCGACATCGACACGCCCGCGCGCACCGCGATCCGATCGATGTCTTCGTGCAGCTCGTCGCCGGTCTGGTAGCGCGCCGCCGGCATCTTCGCGAGCACCGTGTGGACGAGGTCGTCGAGCTCGGGCGGCACGTCGGGCCGGAAGTTCG
>CAZDGY010000950.1:0-2861 GCA_964504685.1 uncultured Kofleriaceae bacterium
ATTCACGCTGCGGGTCCTCGACGGGCTGGTCGTCGAACTGACCGCGACGCGAGAGTCGTCGGCTCTCGGGCTCGACCCGATTCCGCTGCTGACCGCCGGTCTCGCCGAGCGGCCGATCCGTCGCGCGCGCTGACCGGCTAGCCCGGACGTCGATGCCGCGAGATTTGTCTAAGCGGCATTGCGGCTAGCGCGTGATCAGGACGATCAGCAGGATCAGCAAGATCACGCCTGCGCCGATCGCGAGGAAGATCTTCTGCCGGCCGGCCTTCATCTCGCCGATCAGCGCGTCTTCCGACACCCCGGTGCCGCTCCCCGCTTGGTCTTCGCGGATCGCGCTCATCATCTGCGTCGCGCCGGTGCGCAGGCTGTACTTCTCTTTGTCGCCGCGCGAGATCGAGCCGTCGTCGCCATAGCGATCCTCGACCGGAAGCGAATCGACCTTGTCGTTCGCGCCGTCTTTGCCGGTCCGAGCCCGCTCTTCGGCGGCAGCTTCGGCGGCTTGTACGTCGAGGTCGCCCTTCTTGAACCACATCGTCTCGCGGAACTTGCCCTTGGTCGGCTCGTCCGCTTTCTTCTTCGCCGCGTTTGCGGCCGCCGAGATCTGCGGCGATGCGAGCACGGGCGGCGCGACGATCGGCGCCGCGACAATCGGCGGTGCCACCACCGGCGCTGCGACGATCGGCGCTGCGACCACGGGCGGGGCCGGCGCAGGCGCTGAGGGCTGTCCTGCGGGTCCCGCCCACGGCGATCCGGACGAGGCCGTCGCGGCCAGCGGCACGCCGACCATCGTGGCTTGAACCTGTTGCGCCAGCGGCATCGCGGGCGCAGGAGCCGCAGGCAACACCGGTGCGGCGACGATCGGCGCAGCCGGAGCAGCGACCGGGGGTGCGGCAGCGACCGACGGAACGCCGAGGCCTACCGTCGCCGCGGTCGAGATCGGAGCGCCGACGCCACCGCGTCCGCGCATGCCGAGCAGCGTCTGCACGAGCTCGGGCTTGGGCTTGCCAACCTTGCCCATCGCCATCGTCTGCTTGAGCTCGACGACCTCGCCAGTGCCAACCCGAGCGACTTCGTCGACGAGCTGGCGCACGGTCAAGAACCGCTTCGTCGGGCTGCGATCGAGCGCGCGCATGATCACGGCATCGAGTGCCGCCGGAATGTTTGCAATCTGCGCCGGCGGCCGGATCGAGCCGGCGGCGTGCTGCTTGTGGACTTCGTCGGGCGACCCGGTGAACAGGGTCTGGCCGGTCAGCACGAAGTAGTACAGCGCCCCGAGCGAATACAGATTGCTGCGTTGATCGACCGCACGCCCCTCGACCTGCTCGGGCGCGACGAACTCCGGTACGCCCGGGACCTTGTCGTCGGTCGGGACCGGCAGCGAGAAGTTCACGAGCTTGACGTCGACGCCGGCGAACAAGATGTTCTTCGGAGCGAGGTCGCGATGGACGACGCCGACCTGCGCCGCCTCGATCAGCGCCTCGCCGATCACCGAAATCAGGTCTGCGGCTTGATCGAGCGGAATCCCACCGCGCGCGCGGATCGCGGCGTCGAGGGTCTGCGCACCATCGAGCAGCTCCATCGCGATCCAGGTGACATCGCCCGGCCGCTTGCCCGAGGCGATGACCTTCGCGACGCCCGCGCTGGACACGCGCTCGAGCTGCTTGAGCTCGCGCTCGAGCCGTTGAGCGACCCCAGGCAGGCCTACCACCGCCGGCGACACCAGCTTGACCGCGACCGCCTTACCGGTCGTCTTGTCAGTCGCGCGATGGACGGCGCCGGTCCGGTGCCCCCCCAGCTGCGGGCCGAGCTCGAACCGCGCGGTCAGCGAGTCCTCACCCGCCGCGGACGTCTCGATCGGCGTAAGCCGAGCGGCGTCGACGGGGCAGAAGTTCGCGTCGTCGCTAAACTGCTTGTTGCACTTGGGGCAGAGCTTCATCGCCTCATCCCTGGAATGGGCCGATCGTAGGGCCATCCCCGAGGGATGGCAAACCTAGCACGTCCATTGATTGCGGGGCCCCACGGTACCGGCGACATTGACAATCCTCGCCTCCCGACGCTAGAACCTCCCACCGTCATGGCCTCCAACACCTCCTCCACTCGCGTCAAGCGTAAGAACAAACACGAGAAGGCGGGACGCCGCCGCAAGAACAAGCTCGCGAAGAAGTCGACCGCGTCGGCGGTCGAGCTGTTCTCCGCGCTCGGTTCGCCCGGCCACCCGGCTCCGCGCCGCTAACGCCAGGACGCGCTATGCGTCGGCTCGCCGCGGTTCTCGTCTTCCTGGGTGCCGCCGGCGGCCTCGCGCTCACCGCCTTTGGCTGGTACGTGCGCGGGTCGGATCTCAACGAGTCGAGCCACTTCGTCCGCGGGTTCGCGCTCGTGTTCGCCTACGGCGGCGCCGCGCAGCTAGCCGGCATGCTCACGGTCGCGCTGTGCGGCATCGGTGTCGGCGTCGCGATCTGGCGGGGCTCGCGCGCTGCGTGCCTGGGCGCGGTCGTCGCTTCGGCCGCGATGATCGCGTTGGTATGGGTCGCACGCCGGATGGCGATCCGACTCGAGGATCCGCGGTTCGTCCACAAGAGCCCGTACGTGCGCGCCGCGACGTCGTTCGCGATCGCGGTGACGTGCTACGCAGCGTTGCTCGCGCTCGCGTCCGCGATCGCGTGGTTCATGGAACGTCGGCCGAAACTCGATCGACCCCAAACACCCCTTTGATCCGCGATAGCGAGCGGATCACCTGTTTGAGCTGATCGAGGTCTTTGACCAGGGCATGGAACGTGTTGACCGCGCGGCCATCCTCAGTCGCGCGACAGTGCGCCTGCGAGATGTTCACGCCCTGATCGGTGAACGACTGCGAGATGTGG
>CAZDGY010000951.1:0-2860 GCA_964504685.1 uncultured Kofleriaceae bacterium
CGACGACCAGCTCGAGCAGCTCAAGCGCAACTCCGGCGGCGGCGGCACGGCAGCACCGAAGCAAGCCGCGCCGAAACAGCAGAGTGGCGGCACGAAGTCGTCTGCGCCCGCCGATGTCGACGACGAGCTCGCGGCGCTCAAGAAGAAGATGTCGCAACAGCCCAAGAAGAAGCCCTGATAATCGGCGATAATTCACCTTGACGTTAATTAACGACAGGGTTAATTAGTTGGCATGACGTTCACCTCCAAGCCGCCGCCGAAGGGCTGGCCGCGCATGTCTTCGAGCCTGAGCTACCAACACGCTGCACCGGCGATCGACTTCCTGTGCAAAGCATTCGGGTTCGAGATCCAACTCAAGGTCGACGGCGAGGCCGGGCGGATCGAGCACTCCGAGCTCGTGTTCGGCGGCGGGATGATCATGCTCGGCGACGTCGCGAAGGGCCGCGAGTGGCGGCAGAGCCCGAAGTCGCTCGGCGGCGCGAACACCCAGACGTTGTGCTTCTACATCGATGACGTCGACGCGCACTGCGAGCACGCGCGCAAGCGCGGCGCGACGATCGCGCAAGAGCCGAAGACGACCGATTACGGCGAGGGTTACTGGGTCGACCGCAGCTACGAGGCGATCGATCCCGAGGGCCACCACTGGTGGTTCATGCAACGCCTCGATCGAACCGCATCGCCATCCGGCGATGCTGCCGCCCGGGCTCAGGTCCCGGGCGCCGAATGAACCTCGACCAGACGTTCACCGCGCTCGCCGATCCGACCCGTCGCGGCGTCATCGACCTGCTGCGCAAGACGCCGATGCGCGCCGGCGATCTCGCGGAAGCGCTCGCAGCGAGCCCACCCGCGATGAGCCGGCACTTGCGCGTGCTGCGCTCCGCCGGGCTCGTACAAGTCGGCAACGACGGCGACGCGCGCGAGCGGATCTACCGGCTGCGTCCAGAGCCGTTCACCCAGCTGCACGATTGGCTCGAGCACGTCGAAGCGTTCTGGACGGTGCAACTCGCCGCGTTCAAAGCGCATGTCGACGGACGGGGTTCAATAGAGCGGCGCAAGCGATGACGATCGCCGGCGATCAGGTCTCGGTGACGGTTCGAGTCGACGCTGCACCCGAGGTCGCGTTCGAGGTATTCACGACCGAGATCGATCTGTGGTGGCGGCGCGGCATCGCGTTTCGCGCCTCGGGCAAAGCGCAAGGCGTGCTCGTGCTCGAGCCGAAGCTCGGCGGCCGGTTGTTCGAGGAGTATGTCGGCGCGAACGGGCCCGCGGTCCACGAAGCGGGCAGGGTGACCGCGTGGCAACCGCCGTCAAGGCTCGCGTTCGAGTGGCGCGGCAGCAACTTCGCACCTGGCGAGTCGACCGAGGTCGAGGTCTCGTTCACGCGCACCGCCAGCGGCGCGACCCAGGTCGTGCTCGTCCACCGCGGATTCGCCGCGCTGCCGCCGGATCATCCGGTCCGTCACGACCAGCCGGTCGTCGCGTTCATCCGCGCGATCGGGATGTGGTGGGGCGACTTGCTGTCGGCGTTTCGCGAGCGGGCGAGCCCAGAGTAAGCTCGTCGGATGGCAACCGAGCGCTTGCTCGAGGTGGCGGCGAGCCTCGCCGAGGCGACTGCGCATCCCGACGAGCACGGTCGCGTGCGATTGCCGGTCGTCCAGCCGCGCGACGCCGTAGGCCTCATCGCGATGACCCATGCCGAGCTCGACGCCGCGATCGAACGGCGCGAGGCGGCCGCCGCGAGCGAGAATCTACCGATCGCCTGCTCGCGCGGCTGCAGCTCGTGTTGCGTGTCGCCACTGATCGTCACCGAAGGCGAGGCGATCGCGGTCGCCGAGTGGCTGCGCGATCCGGCGAACGCCGCGGTGCGTTCGCGCTACGAAGCTGCTTATCCGGCGTGGCGACAAGCGCTCGGTCCGCTGGTCGAAACTGCCGGCACCGCGACGACCGAAGCGGCGCAGCGCGCATGGGCGGTCGAAGCGAAGCAACGCCGCGCGATGTGCGCGTTCAACCACGAAGGCGCGTGCACGATCTATCCGGTGCGACCGGGCCTGTGCCGCAAAGCGCACGCGCTGTTCACGAACGCGTACTGCGGCGCCGACGGTGGCGACGTCAAGTACTACAACCACGCCGAAACCGAGGACACCTACGAGCGCCAAGAGTCGTTGCGCGGCGTGTTGCATCACGCGCTGCGCCCGGGCAAGCCGATCGAGATGTTGTGCGCGGCCGTGCACCGCCTGCTCGCGCCGACGATCGGCCGCAATGACCCGTGCACGTGCGGCTCGGGCAAGAAATACAAGAAGTGCTGCGGCGTCTAGCTCAGCGCGGCGCGCGGCCGTAGCGATCTTCGAGACGCACCACGTCGTCGAGCTCGGGCGTCGAGACCTCGACGATGTCGGAGTCCTCGATCGCGGTCATCCGATGCCGCATTCCGGGCGGGATGTGAAACGGCTCGCGCGGGCCGAGCTCGTGAACGTGCGGCGGCTGGCCGTCGATGAAGTGCTCGAACCGCAACTTGCCGGTGAGCACCATGATCGTCTCGTCTTTCTCGCGATGGAACTGGAGCGACAGCGCTTCGCCCGCGCGGACGTGCAGGATCTTTCCGACGTAGCGATCGGTGTGCGCCCAGATCAGCTCGTGCCCCCAGGGCTTAGCGATAATCTCCGCGCCGCCATCGGCGGCGCTACGCGTCGGGCGTTCGTCCGACTTGTCGATAGTCGTCACTTCTTCGGCGCGGGCGCTGGCTTCTTCGGAGCCGCCGGCGCCGCACTGCCCGAACCCGTGCCGGCCTCGTTGATGTTCGAGGTCGCGGTCGGATCCATGGACGTCGGCATGTCGACCTTCGGATGCGCGCCAGGAATCT
>CAZDGY010000952.1:0-2833 GCA_964504685.1 uncultured Kofleriaceae bacterium
CGGCGAGGCGCGAACGGCGAGGCCCACACTGATCGACGCGGTGCCGGCGACCGCGGCGACGATCATGACCTTGACGATACCGAGCGACGCCTTGGTCGCGACAACCGTACCGGCGGCGCCGGTGGTGGCGGCGACGCCCGATCGCATGCGCGCGATCGTCGCTGGATCCGGCGCGAGGCCTTCACGCGCCGCGTCGAGTAGGGCTTGTACGTTCGGGTCGAACGTCATCGCGGGCTCCTTGCCAGCACGGCGCTGGCGAACGCTTCGCGTGCAAGGCGCAACCGCGAGTACGCGGTGTTGAGGTTGAGATCGAGCATGCGCGCGACCTCTGGAATCGACAGCTGTTCGAGCTCGACGAGCGCGAACACGATGCGCTTGTCCTCGGGCATCGCATCGAGGATCTCGGCGACGGTCGCGGCGGCTTGTGCGCGCGACAGCGCGGCGAACGTGTCGGCGCCGCCGGCCGGTTCGACCTCGAGCGGCTCGGTGCGGCGGACAACGTCGCGGCGATGGCGAGCGAGCGCAGTGCGGCGCGTGATCTCGAACAACCACGTCGTAATCGCGGAGCGGCCCTCGAACTGAGCGAGCCGGCGGTGGACGACGACAAACACGTCTTGCACGACATCCTCCAGCGCGCCCGGCGGGACGCCGAACGTGCGTGCGATCCGCCACACGAACGCGACATGCGCCGCGTAGACGTCGTCGAACGTCAGCGCGGGCTCGCCCATGTCGGCGCGCGCGGGTTGGGCCATCTCCGACGTTGGTGTCGCGAGCACGGCCGATCCGTCACGCCGACCGACGGCTACCATGCGAGCTCGACTCCAAGCGCCGCCCGCGCCGCCACCGGCGACGGCTGGTAGACCTCGGTGCCGTCCGCGAGCTGGAATCGGGCCCGTTCGAGCGCGGCGAGCGCCTCGACCGAGCCGACGACCGCGACGGTCGGGCTCGCGTGCCACAGTCCGGCGACTCCCGCGCCGGTGCCCAGCCACGCGCTCGAGCCCTTCCGTTGGCCGACCGCCGACATCCCGGTGCCCTGCATCGAGCCGAGCTCGGTCACCGCCCACGCGCGCAGCGGCAGCGACGTCCACTGCCAGCCGATTCGCGCGGTCGCCGAGACATACGCGATCGTGACTCGTTCGACCACGCCATCGAGTTGCTCCGAGCCGTCGAGCCAGCGCGCGCCGCCGAGCTCCGCGAACCCGTTCTTGCGATGCAGGCTCGCGACGAGCTCGGCGCCGAACCCGACCCCCGGGACAACGCCAACCGTGCCGAGCGTCGACAGTCTCGCGCCAAACGTCCACGCGCGGCGATGCCGCTGCTCCGGCACAACGGCTGGCACCGCGACGAGGTCATTGGCGGCCTCGCCCGGAGGCACGACCGCGACCTCGGGCGCGCGCTTGGCGACCGCGACTCGCGCGACGATCACCGCGATCGCCTCGGCGACCTCATCGCACGTCGCGGCGCGCAGTCGGCGGATCTCGCCGGATGGCAGCGCGAGCTCGGCGGCATAGCCGTCCGCGGTGTGCTCGATCGCGGCCCCCATCGCATCGAGATCGACCGCATCGAGCGATTCGCCGCGCCGGCGCTCGATTCGGTCGCGCTCACCGGCGGCGTCCGGGCATCCGGCGGGCGCGTCCCAGCGCATCGGCTCGGCG
Organism: uncultured Kofleriaceae bacterium; assembly: GCA_964504685.1. Lineage (GTDB taxonomy): Bacteria > Myxococcota_A > Polyangia > Haliangiales > Haliangiaceae > JABFXX01. The sequence continues at coordinate 1,656 of CAZDGY010000952.1, forward strand.
CTTGCGCGCGACGAGATCGCGAGCGCGGCGACGGTCACCGCCAGGCGCGCGCGCGTGGTCGCCATCCACTCATGACACGCGTTGACGGCGCGGGTTGCAAGCGAGAAGTTGTGACGGATTTCGTGCGTTCGTCGCACGAATCGACCATGCGCCCCAAAACCTCGCTCCTCGTCGCGGTCGTCGCGATCGTCGGCTGTCAGCATCAAGTGACCATCGAGCCGGAAGGGCCGGCAACGATCACCAAGCGGATCTCGGAGTCCAACCAGCTCGATCTGCTGTTCGTGATCGACGACTCGACCTCGACCAGCGACAAGCAAGTCGCGTTTGCGAACAACTTGTCGGCGTTCGTCACGGCGCTCGACGCGTTCCCGCTCGGCCGCCCGTCGCTGCACATCGCCGTCGTCTCGACGTCGATCGCGATCGGCAGCAGCGACTCCGCGTCGTACGGCGAGGAGTGTACGGCGAGCCCTGGCGAGGACGGCTTGCTGCAGAACACCGAGCGCATTCCGGGCTGCACCGCGCCGAACGGTCGGTTCATCAGCGACATCGCGCAGCCGGACGGCACCCGACAGACGAACTACGCCGGCACGCTCCCGGACACGCTCGCGTGCATCGGCGAGCTCGGCGAACAGGGCTGCGGGTTCGAATCGCCGCTCGAGGCGATCAAGCGCGCTCTCGACGGCTCGCATCCCGAGAACGCCGGGTTCCTGCGCGACAACGCCGACCTCGGCATCGTGATCCTCACCGACGAAGACGATTGCTCCGCCAATCCGTCGCTGTTCGATCATCCGACCTCGGACGCCGGACCGAGCGACCTGCGCTGCGCCTTGTACGGCTACACCTGCGACCGGCCGATCGATCCCACGCTGCCGGAGAGCTACGCGAACTGCGCGCCGACGCTCGGCGGCGACCTACGCGACCCGAGCTCGTACAGCGACTTTCTCGCGACGCTCAAAGATCCATCGCAGACCGTCGTCGCGGTGGTCGGCGGCGATATCACCAGCGGCATCAACACCGGTCCACTCACGATCGGCGGCAACACCCAATCGCTAGCGGTTGAGCCGTCTTGCAACGCCACGATCAACGGCAACCTCGCGATCGCCCGCCCCGGCATCCGGCTCGGCGCGTTCAGCGACATGTTCGGCGATCACGGGATCTACGAGACCGTGTGCCAGGCC
>CAZDGY010000953.1:0-2830 GCA_964504685.1 uncultured Kofleriaceae bacterium
CGTGTCTATGATCCCCCACTTCAACCACATAATGGACGGCATCCGCGTCCCCGCTGGCGAGGCGTACGCGTTCGTCGAAGGCGGCAACGGCGAGCTCGGCTTCTTCATCGTCGCCGACGGCACCGGCCGCCCGTACAAGGCGTATTGCCGCTCGCCGTCGTTCGTCCACCTGTCGACGTCCGAGCAGCTGATCAAAGGTCACCTGATCGCCGACGTCGTTCCGATCTTCGGCATGATCAACATGATCGGCGGGGAGTGCGATAAGTAAGTGAGCGACCAAGTCACCCTCACGATCGACGGCCACCAAGTGTCCGTGCCGAAGGGCACGAACGTGCTCGAGGCCGCAAAGCTCGTCGGCATCGACATCAGCGCGTTTTGCTACCACCCCGGCCTGCCGGTCGTCGCGCAGTGCCGGCAATGCCTGGTGTCGGTCGAGAAGAACCCGAAGCTGCAGCCGAGCTGTCAGCAGACGTGCGGCGAAGGCATGGTCGTGCATACGACCGACGCGCAATCGACGCTCGCCCGCAAGCAGCAGCTCGAGTTCACGCTCGTCAACCATCCGATCGATTGCCCGATCTGCGACAAGGCCGGCGAGTGCACGCTGCAGAAGCTGTACTTCGACCACGACAACGCGAACTCGCGGGTCGACACGCCGAAGGTGCACAAGGCGAAGGTCGTCGACCTCGGACCGCACATCGTGCTCGACCAAGAGCGCTGCATCCTGTGCTCGCGCTGCATCCGCGTGTGCGACGAGGTCGCTGGCCAGCATCAGCTCGAGTTCGCCCATCGCGGCGATCACGAGCTACTGACCACTGCGCCCGGCGAGCAACTCGACAACGCCTACTCGCTGAACACGGTCGATGTCTGCCCGGTCGGGGCGCTGACCGCGAAGGACTACCGGTTCACGATGCGGGCGTGGGAGCTCGACGCGACGCCGAGCGTATGCACGGGCTGCTCGACCGGCTGCAACATCGAGATCCATCACAAGAACGGCCGCGCCTGGCGGCTGATTCCCCGCCACAACGCGGACGTCAACAAGTACTGGATGTGCGACGAGGGCCGGTTCACGTACCACGACCTGCGCGTCGAGCGGCTCGCGTCGGCGACGGTCGACGGCCTGCCCGCCGGCTGGGATCGCGCGATCGCACAAGCGGCGAAGCGGCTCGGCGTGTTCCTCAAGGACCCGGCGCAGATCGGCGTCGTGTTGTCCGCAGTTCACAACAACGAGGACAACTTCGCGCTCGCGCGGCTCGCGAGAGAGTGGAAGGTCGGCCACGTGTTCGTCGCCGGCAAGCCGCCGGTCCCGGCGCGCGCCGATGGCAGGCTGAAGACCGCCGACGTCAACCCGAACACCGCGGGCGTCAAGGCGATCGCCGAAGCGCTCGGGCTTTCGACCCGGCCCGCCTACGAGCTCGAAGGCACGCTCGGATCGCTGCGTGCGCTCGTCACGCTCGGCGACGTGCTGCCCGGCGCGCCGACCGGCAAGCTCAAAGAGCTCGAGCTGATCTCGATCAGCGCGCACGAACGCGGCGCGGTGCCTCACGCGAAGGTCGCGTTGCCTTCGGCCGCGTGGGCCGAGTGCGCCGGCACGATCACGAATGCCAAGGGCATGGTGCAGCGCCAGCACGCGGCATTCGCGCCGCCCGGCCAAGCGATCGCGGGATGGGAAGCGGTCGTCCGCCTCGCGCATGCGACCGGCGTCAAGCTGCCGTGGGTGCACGCGCGCGATGTGTTCAAAGAGATGATCGGGCAAGTCCCGGCGTGGAAAGATCTGACGTGGCCGCGCGAGGCTCGCCCGCTCGCGTTGCGGTTCGCCGGGAGCCGAGGCTAATGCGCGGGTACCTCGTCGCACTCGTCGCGGTCGTCGCGCTCGCGGCCTGCAGCAACGGCGATCCGGACTCGGTCAAGGTCGTCAACTGCAGCGACGCGACCGAGGTAACGACGGTCGCCGGGACGCCTAACGGGTTCACGCCGCCGTCCGTCGCGGTCCATCCCGGCGACGTCGTGAAGTTCGCGATGGCCGGGACGCAAGCGGTGCTGTCCGGCCATACGCCGGTGCCGATCGAAGAGAAAGTCGACGAGAAGGTCGACGAGTCGAAGAAACAGCCGCCAAAGCCACAGGCTTTCAAGAATGACGGCTCGGTCGCAGCGAAGGCGCTCGTCGTCGCTCAGAACGCGACCGTGTGCTTCGAGCTCGACGCGAACGGCACGTACGGCTTTCACTCGCCGCAGAGCGTCGACGGCACGGTCTACGTACGCTCGCGAATCGGCGAGATCGTCGCGTCGGTGCTCGATTGGCCCGGCATCAAATGGGTGTTCCTGATCCTCGCGCTCGTCATGCCGCTCGCGTCGCTGTTGACCTGGGCCGAGCGCCGGCAGAGCGCGATGATGCAGGATCGGCTCGGTCCAAACCGCGCAAACATCGGACCGATCAAGCTGTTCGGTATCCTGCACTTCGTCGCCGACGCGCTGAAGATGATCTTCAAGGAAGACTTCATCCCGAAGAACGTCCACAAAGGGCTGTTCACGCTCGCGCCGATCCTCGCGCTCGCGCCGGTGTTGATCGCGTTCTGCATCATCCCGTTCGGCCCGGAGATCTTTCCACACCAGCTGTTCAGTCACATCGACACGTACAAGCTCGCCACGACGCCGGGCGCGGTCGAGTTCGCCGATTCGATCCGACTGCAGATCTTCTCGGTCGACTACGGCCTGATCTTCTACTTCGCGGTGCTCACGCTCGCGAACTACGGCGGGACGATCGCCGGTTGGGCGAGCTACAACAAGTGGGCGCTGCTCGGCGGCCTGCGCAGCTCGTCGCAGATGATGTCGT
>CAZDGY010000954.1:0-2830 GCA_964504685.1 uncultured Kofleriaceae bacterium
AGAAGATCGCGACCATCGTCAAGAACAGGTAGAGCTTGTTGTCGGCCAGGCTCGGGACGAGCGCGTAGGCGAGCGAGGCCGCGCACCCAGTCGTAGACGCCGGTGCTCTCGGGCAGGGCGGTCGCGAGCTCGGCGCCGACTGCGGCGAGCGGCAGCAGGAAGAGGATCGTGCCGAGCGCGATCCAGAAGATCGATGCCCAGCCGTACTCGGCCATCGAGGGGAGGTTCCGCAGGCTCAGGACGGCCGCGACGTTGATCATCGAGAGCGCGAAGACGCCGAGCACCTTCGGCCGTGACAGGCCACCTTCGCCGCCGCGCCGGCCGCGGGCTCCGGTTGCCCGCTCACAGCGCCTCTTCTTTCACGCACTCGAGTAGGTAATTGCCGTCGGCGTCGCGTTCGATGCCGTGGATGTCGTGCTCGAAGCCGGGGAAGCGGCGGTCGAAGTCCTCGAGCGCGAGCAGGTACCGCACAAACGGGCCATCCGGTGCGCCGACGCGCTCGCCGGGCATCAAGATCGGGATGCCCGGCGGGTAGGGAACGACCATCTCCGCCGCCACCCGATGCTCGGCGAGTTTCGACACCCGTACCTGCTCGGTCTCGCCGCGGACAAGCCGACGGAACGTGTCCGCCGGTGTCAACGCCGGCTCCGGCAGCTCCCGAAAGCCCTCGTCGAGGAGCGCCGGCATCGACCTGTCGCGCAGCTCGCCGTGCATCTCGTCGCAGAGCTCGCGCAACGAGGCCCGGCCGTAGCGGTCGGGATAGGCCTTCACGAGGCTGGGCAGCACGTCATGCAGCGGTGCGGCCGCGTCGTAGGCGCGCTTGAACTCGAGTAGCCCGTCGAGGAGCGTTCCCCATTTCCCCTTCGTGACTCCGAGCGAGAAGAGCACGAGGAACACGTAGTCGCCGGTCTTCTCGACCTCGATTCGCCGCTCGTCGAGGAAGCGGCTGACGATGAACGCCGGAATCCCGGTCTCGCTCTGAACTCCTGCCGCATCGACGCCTGGCGCGGTGATCGTGACCTTGATCGGGTCGAGCAGGCAGTAGCCGTCATCGAGCCCTTCGAAGCCGTGCCAGTCCGCGCCCGGCTCGAGCAGCCAGCAGGCCGGCTCGGCCGCGAGGAGTTCGTCCGGCGCCTCATGGAACGAGTACGACACTCCCGTGTTCGGCTCGCGGACTTCCTCGGGCTGCCAGACGCCGAAGAACCAGCCCTGCTCGCGCTCGGCGAACTCACGGCCGAGCGCGACGATCCGTTTGCGGAACCGGATCGCGTCATGGATCGAGTCGGTGGTCAGCCAGCGTCCGTTGCTGCCCTCCATCATCGCCGTGGCGACATCGAGCGCCGCGATCATCGGATAGAACGGCGAGGTCGAGGCGTGCATCATGTACGACTCGTTGAACAGCTCAGGCCGCACAGGCGCCCGCTCGCTCGAGCGCACGTGAATCATCGACGCCTGCGAGAACGCCGCCAGCAGCTTGTGCGTCGACTGCGTCGCATACACCGTCGGACCGCCATCCCGGTCGTGCATCGCATAGCGGTCGCCGTACAGCGGATTGAATCGCGCATACGCGTACCAGGCCTCGTCGAAATGCACACGCGGGACGCTCAGACCGAGCAGATCGATCACCCGCCGGGCGTCATAACAGAGACCGTCGTAGGTCGAGTTCGTCACGACCGCGTAGACCGGCGCCCGATCCTCAGCCTGGCTCGCGAGCGGATTCGCGGCAACACTCGCTTCCACCGCCTCGGCGGAGATCTGGCTGGCCGGGATCGGGCCGATGATCCCGAAGCCGTTACGCACCGGCATCAAATACACCGGCAGAGCCCCGGTCACCGTCAACGCATAATTCAACGACTTGTGGCAGTTGCGGTCCGCGAGCACGACATCGCCCGCGACGACACAGCTATGCGCCACGATCTGGTTCGCCGTCGACGTCCCATTCAGCACAAAGAGGCTGAACTCTGCGCCGAAAGCACGTGCAGCGGCCCGCTCCGCCTCCCCGATCGGGCCCGAATGATCCAGCAGCGAGCCAAGCTCACCAACCGAGACAGACAGATCGGTCCGAAACAGCGTCTCACCGTAAAAGTCGTAGAACGCCCTCCCGACCGGCGACTTGCGAAACGCAGTGCCGCCCGCATGCCCCGGCGTGTGCCACGAATACTCGTGCGTATCGGTGAACTGCACCAGCTTGGAAAAGAACGGGGGCAACAGCGTCTCGGTATAGCGCCGCCACGCATAGTCGATCCGGCCGGCGATGAAGCTCGGCGTCTCCTCGAACACGAACACGTACTCCTGCACCAGCTCCGCGACCGGAAGATCGACCTTATCGAGCTTGTCGCGCTCCAGCATCAAGAACAACGGCAGACCCGCGCTCCGCCTCCGAAACGCACTCAACAGCTCAACAGGGCTACCCGGAGAGAGGTTCCAATCCAGCACAACACAGCCGAACGAAGGATCTGAACGCGCGAGCGCGAGACCGTCCGACAGCGTCTCCGCCTCAACCACCGCATGCCCAAGCCGCCGCAACTCATCCACGATCCGCTCGATCGTCCGCTCCGCCATCCGCCGCCGCTCGCCACCGGCAAGCAACAGAACCGGAAACGCCTCCCGCTCGAGCTCAAACGGCACTAGCAACCCTCCTGCAACCGAAGCGCTGCCGCGAACCGAAAACGTTCGCGGAAACCATCTACAGCTCCAGCCCGTTTTCTGAGGGAGGATTCAGCCGCAACACCGCCTCTGCTCGTGGTGTCGCGCGGCCAGATCCTAACATCAGCCGCGCTCGGCTAAAGCAGCGAGAGTCGGCAACCGTTCCGGAGCGCATGGTAAGAGA
>CAZDGY010000955.1:0-1262 GCA_964504685.1 uncultured Kofleriaceae bacterium
GTCGGCGTGCCGACCGGCGTGCCCGCGAGCCTCGCGAGCGGCGGCAGCGGCGAGCTAACCGGGCGCGAGCTCGGCGGTTTCAAGCTCGGCGCGATCGTCGGCGCGGGCGGGTACGGCGACGTCTACCTCGCGGAGCAGCTCGGGCTCAAGCGCGAGGCGATCGTCAAGGTGCTGCGGCCCGACGGGATCAACGAGGACCGCATCCAGCGGTTCCTGCGCGAGGCCCAGCTCGCATCGCGGCTCGATCATCCGTTCGCCGCACACATCTACGCGTTCGGCACCGAGCCCGACGGCGTGTTCTGGATCGCGATGGAGCACGTCCGCGGCGCGTCGCTGCGCGCGGTGCTCGAGGCGCAGGGCCCGATGTCGCTCGAGCGGTTCGTGCCGTTGCTCGAGCGCGTCTGCGACGTCGTCCACACCGCGCACGAACAGGGCATCGTCCACCGCGATCTCAAGCCCGACAACATCATGGTCATTTCGCGCGCCGGCAAGCTCATGCCGAAGCTGCTCGACTTCGGTATCGCGCGTGCGATCGAGAGCGATGCGCCCGCTGACCAAACCGCGGCGAGCGCCGAGGCAATGTCAGCGCCGGTCACCACGACTACGCAGCGCGGTGGCGTGCTCGGCTCGCCGTCGTACATGGCGCCTGAAGTCTGGGTCGATCCGCACAGCGCTGGCCCACCCGCCGATCAGTACGCGCTCGGCGCGCTCGCGTACGAGGCGCTCAGCGGGCGGATCGCTTTCGGCGGCAAGACCGTCATGGACGTCGCGCGCGCGCACTCGCGCGGCAAGCTCGAGCCGCTCGGAGACGGCTTCACCCCCGAGCTCGAGGCCGCGATCCGGCGGTCGCTGTCACGCAAAGCGGGCGACCGGTTCGGCAACGTGCTCGAGCTCGCGCAGGCTCTGCGCTCGGCCTCGGGCATCGGTGACACCGCGACCGACCTGCCGCAGCTCGACGAGGATCTGCGCGTCGCGTACCTCTCGAATGCGCCGCAGCCCCTCGCCGATGCAGTCGCTGCGTTCGACGCGGCCAGGAACGCGCACCAGGCACGCGCCGCCCTGCGCGGCATCGCACGCGCCGCGGCGACCTACGTCGGCATCGTCGCACTCGCATGCCGCACTCGCGTCGGCAGCGGCGGCGCCGGCGACTCCGATCACGCACAGAAGCTGCTCCGCGATCTGCGCCGTCACGGCCTTGGCCCTGGCGATTGGATCGAGCTCGCGCGTCAGCTCACCCAGCCGTTCGCGCGCCTGCCCGACAC
>CAZDGY010000955.1:1362-2829 GCA_964504685.1 uncultured Kofleriaceae bacterium
CGGCAGCCCGATCGTGTCGCTGTGGCCGCTTGTCCAAGTTCACGTCGCGGTCCCCGGCCACAGCGAGGAGCTGTTCTTGCTCGCCGGCCCGGGCCGCACCGGCGCCAGGCTCGTGTCGAGCCCGCACGGCTTCGAGCACGCCGATCCGTCTCTGTGGGATTGGTATCGCGAGCAGCTGTTTCGCACCGACGAGCCACCGAGTGAAGCCGCCGCCGATGCCGCTCCGTATCGCGGCCTGTCGTCGTATCGCCAAGGCGACGCGCAATGGTTCTTCGGTCGCGAGCGCGAAGCGGAAAGCCTCGGCAATCGGCTCAAGCTCGAGGCGTTCGTCGCCGTGGTCGGCCCATCCGGCGTCGGCAAGAGCTCGTTCGTCCACGCCGGGCTCGCGCCGTCCCTCGCCGGTTGGCGCGTCGTCACCGCGCGTCCGCAACGCGCGCCGTTCGAGCACCTCGGCGCCGCCCTCGGCATCCCAGACCTTCTCGCCGCCGCCACCGCCAACCTCGCCGCCGCCGCCGACCGCGTCCGCGCGCTCGCGACCGACGCGACCGGCTTGCTGATCGTCATCGATCAGTTCGAGGAGACGATCACGCTCGCCAGCTCGCCGGCGGAGCGCGATCTGTTCGCGAAGCTGCTGCTCGCGGTGACCCGTTCACCCGACCAACCTGTGCGCGTAGTCGTCACCCTGCGCGATGACTTCCTGATCCGCGCCGAGCAACTCCCCGGCTTCGATCGCGCGCTCGCGAGCGGCTTGCAACTGCTCGGGCCTCTCGGCCCGGCCGCGCTCGAAAAGATCTTGGTCGAGCCCGCACGTCGCGCCGGCTACGAATTCGAAGACGCGACGATGCCGGCGCGGATGATCGCCGAGGTCGCCGGCACCCCCGCGGCGGTCGCGCTGATCTCGTTCACCGCGACGCGCCTGTGGGAGCTCCGCGATCGCCATTTTCATCAGCTGCCGAAGAAGGCCTACGAGGCGATCGGCGGCGTCGGTGGCGCCCTCGCCCAGCACGCCGACGACACGGTCGAAGCGATGCCCGGTGCGGAGCGCGCCCTCGTCCGCAAAGCGTTCCGCCACCTCGTCACGTTCGAAGGCACGCGCGCCGTGCTCGGCCGCGACGAGCTCGCCCAGTTGCTCGGCGGCGGCAGCGACGCCGAGCGCGCGATCGAGCGCCTGATCGACGCACGCCTGGTCAGCGCCTCCGAAGGTGAAGACGGCCTGCCCGTCGTCGAGATCGTCCACGAGGCGCTGCTCGCTGCGTGGCCCCGCCTCGCCGAATGGCGCCGCGAAGACGTCGAGGGCTCGCGCTTTCACGAGCAGCTTCGCGCCGCCGCCAAGCAATGGCACGACCGCGGCCGGCCACGCGGCGCGCTGTGGCGCGGCGATGCGCTCGCCGAGTATCAACTCTGGCGCCGCCGTCATCCCCAAGACCTCACCCCGATCGAAGCCGCGTTCGGCAACGCCAGCGTCGC
>CAZDGY010000956.1:0-2826 GCA_964504685.1 uncultured Kofleriaceae bacterium
TGGATCGAGCTTGTCGGCGTTGGCGAGCTTGGTCAGGTCTCGGCAGTAGCGCTCGAGCGCCTCGTATTTGGCTTCCGGATCTTGGTCGGTGACGCGTTGATTGCCGCGGACCTCGACGAGCGCTCCGAGAATCGCATCCTTGGTCGCGCCCGCTTTGCGCAGGGCGTCGCCAGCGAGCGTCTTGGAGTCCGCGAGCGCGAGCAGGAAGTGCTCGGTCGAGATGAACTCGTCCTTCATGTCGGCCGCTTGCTTGCCGGCCGCTTCCCACAAGTCCTTGGCCGGGCGGCCGAGGTCGACATCGAGCGCCGAGCCATGCGCACGCGGTAGCTTTTCGAGCGCTCGGCCGACGTCGGCGGCGACGATCTGCGGGTCGGCGCCGAGCTTCGCGAGGATGCGCGGGACGACGCCGCCTTCCTGTTCGAGCAGCGCGACGAGCACGTGCTCGGCACCGATCTCGGCGTGGTGGCGGGCGATCGCGACATCGCGAGCGGCGGCGAGGGCTTCGCGTGCTTTGACGGTGAGCTGGTCCAGCTTCATGGCAAGGGGCAACGTAACCATGCTTACAGTGCCGTCAACGCGATCCCACTCATTTTGAGGGTTCGAAGACGCGATTGCCGCGGCGCGAGAATCGAGCGCCAACGGTCGGTCGCCGGTTTCGCGCAGCGCCTGCCGCTCCCGACGGTGGCGCCGCAGAAGCTGCGTCGCTCGCCATGAGGCCACGCGCGCGGGAGGCCGCGCTATCGTTGCCGCGGATGGCCGACACTCCGCTGGTACGCGCCTGGCGCGACCTCGAACAGCTACTGAACAGCCGTGGCGTCGAATGGGCGCTCCACTACGCGCCGGCAGATCTGGCGTGGGAGCGCGCGCCGAAGTGGGCAAGCTCGATCGACGCGTTCCTGCCCGCGGACTACCGAGCGTTCGTCGCGGCGGTGGGCTACCCGATGCTCGGCTTCTCCCTGTACTGCGACGCCGCGTGGTCGTTCTTGCCGCCGAATCCGCGCGCGTTCTTCGCGACGCAGGTGTTCGATCGCGACGGGAACGAGCCGGACAAGCGACCGTTCGCGGTGCTGTTCGCCGCGTTTCACGATCTCGCCGATATCACCGGTTACGGGTTCGTGCCGGACTCGAAGGGCGCCGAGCCGATCGTGTGGGTGGTCGAGGATGCGATGCCGCGCAAGAAGCTCGCGCCGTTCACACCGTGGATGCTCGGCGAGCTCAAGCGCATCGGCAAGCACGTCGCGGGGCTAACCCCGGAGGCGATCGCGGGGCTGCTCGCCGAGCAGGACGGCAAGCCCGAGCCAGATCCGCACCGATTGATCGACTACAGCGAGGCCTAACCCACACGATCAGTGCGACGGCGCGGCGGGTTTTCCGGCGGCCGGGAGAGCGAGCACGAACACATCGGAGCCCGCGCGAGCGGCAAGGTAACCGTCGTGCACCGCGACTTGTGCTCCGGTGGTGGACGCCCCAGGCAGCATCGTCGCCCATTGCCGCTCGCCGCTGCCGAGCGACAACGCCACCACGCCGACGTGATCGTCGCTGTCCTTCGCGAGCGTGTAGATCGAGTCTCCGGCGATCGCGACGTCACCAACGCCACCGGCCGGCACGGCCCAGACCTTGGTGTCGGACAAGAAGTGGGTCTGCGGGTTGTCGCCCGCGCTGTTCAGCGCGACCCCGCCGCTCGGCGCCGCCGTGACGCCCTGGGGAAAGTCGACCGACAGCTGCGCGACAAAGCAGGGAGCGACCACGATCTTCGCGCCGTCCCGCGGGGCGTCATCGCCGGGCGGAGCGGTCGACGGCAGGTACAGCTTCGAGCCAAGCTTCGCGCACGCGGCGAGTGACAGCAGCGCGACGCCGGTGTCGTCCTTGATCGCGAGCTGTCTCCCGGCCAACGTGGCGCGGCTGTCGTGTTCTTCGGAGAGGTCGAGCGAGACGCGAAGCTTGCCGGCCGCGTCGAGCACGCGCACCGCCGAGGCACCCGTCACGAGTGTTCCGCTCGGCAACGCATCCGCGCGAGCAGTTATCATGTCGTCGGACAGGGTCGCGATCGTGCGCGGCTGGCAATGCTTCGCCGAGCAGTGCTCGACATCGACATCGAACACCGTTTCGTCGTGCTGCACGAACGTGACGTGGCCGCGGTTCGCCGACAGTCGAAACACGCTCCCGGTCACCGGCGTCGCGATCTCTTCGCCGGTCGCCGCGTCGACGATCCGCAGGCCTTGATCGGTCGCGAGCGCGAGCCGCGAGCCGATCGCGACCACATCGTGAGCGGCGCCGACGTGCCACAGCTCCTTGCCGCCCTTGACCGCGCTCAGCCCGTTGTCGTCGCCAGCGACGAGGACCTGATCGGCCGCCCATACGAGCGGCTGATCGCCGAAGCCCTCCGCGACCCTCCACCGCCATGCGATCGCCGGCCCCGGTGGGCCCATCGCCTTCGCGGGCTTGGTTCCGTCGACGTCGTCGGCGGCGTGCTGTGACCTCGCTTCGGCTCGCATGCTCTCCGGCATCGTGCGCTCGGCGTATGCAGTCATGCAGTCGTCGAACGCGTCGCAGCTCGGCTTGTCGATGCACTCTTGGTACATCGCGACCGTCTTGTCGTCGGCGGCGCACGCGGCGACGCCCGCGGCGGCCTTGTCGTGGACCATCTTCTTGAGGTCGGCGCCGAGCTTCTCGCCGACGCACTGTTCGTAGCGATCGGCGGCGCGTTGACAGAGCTTCTCCGCGCTCGATTTGCAACCGACGAGCGCGACGAGCAGGGCGATATGGTGGCGTCGGATCATGTGGCCTCCCGCTACAGACGCGGTGACCGTGCTGGGAGTCGCATGC
>CAZDGY010000957.1:0-2823 GCA_964504685.1 uncultured Kofleriaceae bacterium
CGATCAACAGCTCCCAGTTGTCAGACAGGTCCTCGATCGTGCTGGTCTCGGTCTTGACCTGGACGACGTAGATATCGTCGGTCGTCCGCAGCGCGAACTTGAGCCCCTGCAGCGTCATCTTCGTCCAGCTGCCGGCGGCGAGCACGACGACCGGATCGACGCGATCCGGCATCTCCATCGGCTCGATCGTCGCGACCTGGATGCCGACCTTGCGATAGTGCCGATTGACCCGCAGGAAGAACGCCACGAGCAGCGGCACGACCACGACCGTGAGCCACGCGCCCTCGCCGAACTTCGACACGCTGACCACGACGAGCGTCGCACCAGTGGCGATCGCGCCCGCGGCGTTGACGAGCATCGAGCGCCGCGAACCCGGCGCGTCGACCTTCTTCCAATGCACGACCATGCCGGCCTGCGACAGGGTGAACGCGAGGAACGCGCCGATCGCGAACAGCGGGATCAACTTGTCGGTGATGCCGCCGAACGCGACGATCAAGGCACCGGCGAGCACCGCGAGCACGATGATCCCGGTGGAGAACACGAGCCGACGACCGCGCTCGGCAAACGAGCCCGGCAGGTAGCGATCCTCGGCGAGCAGCCGGCACAGCCGCGGAAAGTCGGCGAAGCTTGTATTCGCGGACAGCGCGAGCACCGCGACGATCGCGGCCATCGCGATGTAGTAGAACACGCCGCGCCCGACGACCGCGGCGATCAGCATCGACAGCACGCTCTGATAGCCTTCGGCGCCGGGATCGGTCGCGCCGATGTTGTAGGCGCGGCACAGGTACGCGACGCCGGCGAGCAACGCGATCAAGATCACGATGATCGCGGTCAGCGTGCGCTGAGCGAGCGGGATCGCCGGCTTGCGAAAGATCGGGACCGCGTTCGACACCGCCTCGACGCCGGTCATCGCGGTGCAACCGCTCGCGAACGCCTTGAGCAGCAGCCACACGCTCGCCGCTTCGACCGCCGCGGGCATCGCCGGCGGGATCTCGACTGCCTCCGGGGCACCGCCGGCCGCGATCGACTTGATGACGCCGATGATGATCACGAGCGAAAGCGCGGCCACGAACGCGTACGTCGGCAACATGAACGCGGCGCCGGATTCCTTGATCCCGCGCAGGTTGACCAACGCGATCAACGCGAGGATGCCGAGGCACAGTGCCAGCGTGTGCGGCAACAGCTGCGGGAACGCCGAGACCAGCGCGCCGACGCCGGCGGAGATGCCGACCGCGACGTTGAGGATGTAGTCGACCGCGAGCGCGGCGCCGGCGAGCAGCCCGAGGTGCGGCCCCAAGTTCTCCTTCGCGACCGTGTACGAGCCGCCGCCGTTCGGGTACGCCGAGATCGTCTGGCGGTACGAGAAGTACACGATGACGAGGATCGCGCAGATGATCGCGACGATCGGCAACGCGTACACGAGCCCGATCGTGCCGAGCGGCAGCAGCAGCGTGAGCGCCGCTTCCGGGCCGTACGCCGCCGACGACAACGCATCGAGCCCGAGGATCGGGATGCCCGCGGCCGGCCCGATCCGGTGATGCTCCTCCTCGTTGGTCGCCAGCTGACGGCCGAGTAGCCAATCGAGGAACGCCATTAGTGACCTCCCCACAGTCGCACAGGAGCGATCGAGATGCCGGCAAGCCCGGCGACCGAGCCTTGATCCGCAAACACGACATCGACCGCTCCGTCGAGCACGAGCCACGGCCGGATCGCGTAGCCGATCGCGACGATCGCGCCTACATCGCGCGGTGCGGCCGGGTCGGCATCGCTGAAGTAGTGCGGCTCGAGCGTCGCCGACAGCCGCCCGGTAAGCGCGTAGGTCGCGGCGATCGCGGTGAACCGCTGGGTCACCACCGGCCGCTCGAGCTGGAGCAGTGCGAACCCGACGTTCCAATCGAGGTGAAGCTTGCCGTAGTCCTTGCTCGCGTGCGCGACCGCGAATAGATCATAGCTGCGAGTGTAGCCGCGCTGCGCGACGGTCGGCACGCTCGCGGTCACGGTGAGCGCGAGCGACGGACGTTGCCCTTCCTGATCCACGAAGTGCAGCTTCGCACCGGCGGTCACGTTATCGAAGTAGCGCGCGCCCGGCGCGACGGTGTAGCCGTTGCCGCCGACTTGGACCTCGACCCACCGCGCGAGCGGTAGCTTGACGAGAAACGGCGTCGCCTGCTCGAACGCGCCGCCCTCGTCGACCCGCCGTAGCTGGTAGCCAAGCTCGAGCTCGAGCGCACCGGGCGGCGCTAGGTCGGCGGTGCACGTGACGGTCGGCCGGCAGGGCGCGACGCGAAGGTCATCATCGGCGCGGGCCGCGGCCGGCGACCCGAGCGCGACAACCACGGCCAGCTCAGCTCGCAACCCGTGCTCCTCCCAGCTCGAGGGCCGCGTTTGCGCGGCGGCAGGCGGCGTCGATGTCGTGAACATCGAGGGCGACTAGACCGGTCGCAGCGGTCTCGCGGATCGCCTCGGTCTGCTCGGCGAGCGCGCGCAGCGTCGCGGCAGGCACGCGCGGCGCCAGGCGCGCGATGACGTCGAGCTGGCGGATCAGTACGGCCGGCGTCGTCGCGGCGGCCTGGCGGATCTGGTCGAACGCGAGCTTCGCGAGGCGCTCTAGCCTGAGCGCAGGCATCCACACCCGCAGCTCTCCGCCCGTGTCGTACCAGTTGCCCTCGAGTGGTGGCTGATCGGCGAGCGCGAGGATCGCATCCGCGAGCCAGTCGACGCACGCCACGCCGGTGAAGGTGTCGTTGACCGCCGGGCTGAGCGCGCGAATCGCGATCTCGACGATCTGCGCGATCGCGAACTCGCTGTCTTGGGTCAGCGTGC
>CAZDGY010000958.1:0-2819 GCA_964504685.1 uncultured Kofleriaceae bacterium
CGCGATGGGCTCGCCAGGGTTCATGTCGCCGGAGCAGTTGCAGTCGCCGCGCGATGTCGACCTTCGCACCGACATCTGGGCGATCGGCGCGACGCTGTACCAGCTGCTGTCGGCGCGCATGCCGTATCCGGCGCCGACGCTGACCGAGATCGCGATCCGGATCGCGTCGGAGCCTCCCGATCCGCTCGACGTTCCGCCCGAGCTGCGCGCGATCGTATTTCGCTGTCTCGACAAGACACCGGACCAGCGCTATCCGGACGTCGCCGCCCTCGCCGCCGCGCTCGTGCCGTTCGGTGGCCCGTCGGCCCGTCGGATCGCGACGACCGTCGGCCACCTCGCGAATCGCCCGGTGCTCCTGCCGCCGATCCCGGCAACGCCCTCGCAGGTCCGGCGCGATGCCCCGACCGCGGCGTCGATGATCGCCGATACCGATCCAGAGCCGCGCAAGAAGAGTCGTACGTGGCTTGTCGTGCTCGCCGTGCTGCTCGCCGCGGGTGCCGGCGCGCTCGCGGTCGCGCTCGCGACGCGTAGCTCGACGCCACGTGCTGACACTGGAGTTGTCGCGATCGTCAGCCACGACGCGGCATCTCCCGCGGTCGACGCCGCGACTATTGCAAAACTCTCCCCTGATGCGGCCGCCGACCCCGCGGCCGACCCCGACGAGGCAGCGGCCGAAGAGTTGATGGACGAAGCGATCGCCGCCCAGCTCGACGACGCCCTCGCCGGGCAACCGCCGGCGGACGCTGGCAAGACCAAAGCTGCCGCGACCCCGCGGATCAAACAGAAACAGATGCAAGACGTCGCGAATGCGGCCGAGCGCGCGGCGATGGAGATGGCCAAGGTCCAATGCGCTCAGCTGCAGACGCCGCAGTTCGCGCAGATGCTCAAGGGGTACGGCAAAGAGTTGGCGCAGATCCAAGGCACGTGCGCGTGCATCTCCGGCGATGCCGCGGCCGCGCGTGCGACGTTCAGCAAGCTGACCCGAGCCAGCGACAAGAGCTCGATGGTCAACCTGTGCAAGCAGAACGGCATCTCGCTGCCATGATGACTCGCAGGCCGCCGCCTTCGCGTTCGCAGCCGCTCGCTATTTGACCTTCGCTCCGAGCACCCACGACGGTAGCGGCGCCGACTTGTTCGGCCAGATCGCAAGGACGTCGGCGTCTGCGCCCCGGCCCTTCTCGCGCTTGGCCGCCCTCTGGTTCTCGGTGTACGTCGAGGTGAACACGACGCCGGGCTTCAACACCTTCTCGTAGTCCTTACTGATCTTGAAGTCGGTCCACGTCGTGTCGTGCTCGACGACGGCCCACTTGTCACAGATCAGCTCGTACTGAACGGTACCGCTCGCCAAGATCGACTCGATGTGCGGGCCGTTGTGCTCCTTGACGCAGTCGTTCTGCTTCATCGTCGTCTTTTCGAGCGCGACGACGATCTCGCCGTCCTTGCCCGGCTTGACCGACTTGACCACGCCGCCTGCGGTCGACACCGCGCCGCCGGAGAACGAGTACGGGCGCGCTCCGAACGACGGGAAGTGCAGCTTGCCCGCGTTGAGATCGTCGAACTTGAAGTCCGCCTTCATCAACGCGCCCATCGACGCGTTGCGCGGCCCGCGTTGGCCGGGCACGTTCTGCACGAACGACGTGAGAAACGCGCCCGACGGGCGATCGTAGTTGCACAGTACGTAGGCGATCACCGCGAGGTTGATCTTCGGGTTCGAAACGAGCAGCGGGCCGGCCTTCGAGCCGAAGCCCTTGAACGGATCGTCGCGTACGTCGTGCATGTCGGCGAACGCCTTCGCCGGGAGCGTCGCGATCGCGTCGGCCAACGCCGCCTGCGTCGTATCCTCGCAGCCGTCGAGCAGCTTGCGCGAGTGAAACACCGAGCCCGAATCCATTTGCAGCGTCAGATCGAGCAGCTTGGAATTCGTGCCGACCGTCTTCTGCCACTCATCCCGCGCCTTCGCGGTGATGTCGAACATCTTCTTGTACTCGTCGTCGGCCTTGATCAGCTTGGTCTTCGCGTCGTTCCACTTGGCGAGCAGCTCGGGATATTCCATCACCGCGCGCCACCGCAACATCATCTTGATTTCGCCCGTGTGCTGGGAATCGGCGCGCAGCTCCTCGCTGACCTTCGCCGGGTCGAACGCGTCGATGTCGCCTTGGCAGATCGCCATCTTCGTCGCGTCGTCCTGGACGTGCGCGACGTTCTCGCCCTTGAAGCAGTAGCGGACGAGCAGCGCGAGCCGACCGGTCTGCGAGAACTGCGCGCCGAAAGCATCGGCAAGGTACAGCGGATCGATCTCGCCCGACGAGCCGTTGACGCCTTGGAACCCGTCGACGATCGCCTTGTATTGATCGATCGGCGTGAAGTCTTTGAGGCTCTTCGCCGAGAAGTCTGACTTGCCTTCGTGGTGGCCTTTGACCCAGACCGGCGTGTCCGCCCAGTCTGCATCGGTCATGAACAGCTTCTTGCCCCAGGCCTGGCGCGCAGCCTCGACATCGGCGCGATGCGGCTCGATGTCAGGGTTACTCGAGCACAGCACGGTGACGATCGCGTGCACCGCATCCTCCGCGCGATCCGAGCTTAGCCGGCGTAGATCTTCGCCGTTCGCGTCGAACTTCGCGTCCCCGCACCACGCCGCGGGCCCCGCGACCGCGGGCCGAGTAGCTCCAAACAACGCCAGCGCACCTGTGACTACAACGACGAGCTTCATCACGCAGACCTCCCAATGGGGCGCTTACGCTACCGAATCCCGACGAGCAAAGTCAACGCGCCGAGCGGCATGCACTTGTGCACGGGCGATAGGCGCGAGACGCTAGCGC
>CAZDGY010000959.1:0-2818 GCA_964504685.1 uncultured Kofleriaceae bacterium
ACGATCACGACCGCCGACGCCGAAGCGCAGACTATCGCGTTCATCAACCTCCACGCCGCGGCGAAGGACCGGCCGGTGCTCGCGGGCAACTCGATCCATCAGGATCGCAGGTTCGTGCGCCAGTACATGCCGACGCTCGAGCTACGCTTGCACTACCGGATGGTCGACGTCTCGACGGTAAAAGAGCTCGCCCGGCGCTGGTATCCGCAGATCGCGAACAAGCAGCCGCAGAAGAAAGAGACGCATCGCGCGCTCGACGACATCCGCGAGTCGATCGACGAGCTACGGTTCTATCGCGCGCATATCTTCGCGCCACGAGCCCCTAGGCCGACGCCGTGAAGGACACACTCGCGATGATCATGGCCGGCGGCAAGGGCGCTCGGCTCGGCCCGCTGACCATCCACCGTTCGAAGCCCGGCGTGCCATTCGCCGGCCGCTACCGGATCATCGACTTCGTGCTGTCGAACTTCGTGAACTCCGGCTACCGCCGGATCTACGTGCTGACGCAGTACATGTCGTCGAGCCTGATCAAGCACCTGTCGCGCAACTGGCGGCTGTCGGGGTTCGGCGAGTTCATCGAAGTCGTGCCGGCCCAGATGCGGCTCGGCGAGTTCTGGTATCGCGGCACCGCTGATGCGGTCTATCAGAACCTCAACCTCGTACGCGATTCTCGCTCGGCGCACGTCGCGGTGTTCGGCGGCGATCACGTCTACAAGTTCGCGATCGATCAGATGGACGAGCAGCACCGCGATCGGCTCGCCGATCTGACAGTCGCGGCGTTCCCGGTACCCACCGCCGAGGCGGGCGGGTTCGGCATCATCAACGTCGACGACAGCGGTCGGATCACCGGCTTCGTCGAAAAGCCGCTCCACCCACCAGAGATGCCCGGGCGGCCCGGCTGGTCGCTGGTGTCGATGGGCAACTACATCTTCAAGCGCGACGTGCTCGAGCGCGTGCTGACCGGCGACGGAGATGACCGCAAATCGCATCACGACTTCGGCCGCGACATCATCCCGCGGCTCGTCGCCGAGGGTGCGCGAGTGTTCGTCTATGACTTCGCGCAGAATCGGATTCCGGGCGAGCCCGAAGGCGCGTTGCCGTACTGGCGCGATGTCGGCACGATCGATTCATACTTCAACGCGAACATGGAGCTCAGGGCGCGCGTGCCAGCGCTCGATCTCTACAACCGCAGCTGGCGGATCCGCAGCGCGCAACGCGAATACCCGCCGGCGCGATTCGTGCGCGCCGGTGAAGGCTTCCCGCCGGCCGAGGTCGACGACAGCCTCGTGTGCGAGGGATCGATCGTCGCGTCCGCCGCGGTGCGCGAGACCGTGCTCGGCTACGATTGCTTCGTGCACGCCGGTGCGGTCGTCGAGGACTCGATCGTGCTGTCCGGTTGCGATATCGGTCGCGGTGCGCGGTTACGCCGGGTGTTGCTCGACAAGAACTGCAAGATCGAACCGGGCTGCATCGTCGGCGAGGATCTAGCCTCCGATCGCGAGCGGTTTCCGTTCGTCACCGAATCGGGGATCGTCGTCGTGCCCAAGGGCACGCTCGTACCGGCGAGTGGGCCGTGCGTGCTCGCGAACGACGTCGCTGATCTACTCGAGAACGAGCCCGAGCTCGCCGAAAAGCTCAAGTCCGGATCGTTCGTCGTGTCGAAGCAGACGCGTCACAGCTACGAGTCCGCCGGTCCGCGGTTCAAGCGGTATGGCGAAGTGACCTGACGTTGCGGGTTGTCCACGTCGCTAGCGAGCTCGCGCCGTTCGCCCAATCGGGCGGGCTCGCCGATGTGCTGGCCGGACTGCCGGCCGCGCTTGCCGAGAGTCACGGGCTCGAGGTCGCGACCGTCGTCCCGCTGTATCGCGGTGTCGCCGACAAGATCGCTGCCGCCGGGCTTTCGCTCGGGCCCGCGCAGCCGATCGCGCTCGAGCTCGGCCCGCATTCGCTGACCGCCGCGATTCGCAAGGTCGTGATCGGTCGCGTCGCGATCGGCTTCGTCGAGTGCGCGGCGCTCTACGATCGCGGCGGCACGCTGTACGGTCCAGGCGGGACCGGCGAGTTTGCCGACAACCACGTGCGCTTCGGCGCGCTCGGCAAAGCGGCGCTCGCGGCTGGCCCGTTGCTGTTGGGCGGCGCGATCGACGTTCTGCACGTCCACGATTGGCAGGCGGCGCCCGCGGCGATCTTCGCGCACGTCGCAGGACGCTCGGCGGCGGCTGCGATCGTTACGACGATCCACAACCTCGCGTTCCGCGGCATCTTTCCGAAGTCGACGATGGACGAGCTCGGACTGCCGTGGTCGCTGTTCGATCAAAAGCATCTCGAGTTCTACGATCAGGTGTGCTTGCTCAAGGGCGGCCTTGCGGTCGCCGACACCGTCACGACGGTGAGCCCGAGCTATGCGCGCGAGATCCTCACGCCGGAACGCGGCGAAGCGCTCGACGGTTTCCTGCGTTGGGACGTCAAACGGCTCGTCGGTATCGTCAACGGCATCGACGCGCGTGCGTGGAATCCTACGACCGACGCGGCGATCGCTGCGCCGTTTTCGCGCGATGACGTCAGTGGCAAAGCGGCGTGCCGTCGCGCGCTAGAGCTCGAGCTCGGCTTCGCACCCGACGACCCTCGCCCGATGATCAGCGTGATCGCGCGACTCGCCGAGCAGAAGGGCGTCGATCTCGTCGCCGATATCGCACCCGAGCTGGCGCGAATCGGTGCGCGTCTCGTCGTGCTCGGCGCCGGCGATCCGGCGCTCGAAGCGCGCTTCCGCTGGCTCGCGGAGACGTTCAGCGACCACATCGCGGTCCGGATCGGTTTC
>CAZDGY010000960.1:0-2809 GCA_964504685.1 uncultured Kofleriaceae bacterium
AGTATTCGTCGACTACGGCCGGTTGTGGCTGTTTGGCGGCGAATACTCGGTGTGGCTGGTCGGCGGCTTCCACGGCCAGGTCGACGCGCTCATTACCGTCTCGCGTCGAGGGATCGGCCGCTGGTTCGAGCTCGGTGCGGGCGCGGGTGTGCACGTCGGCGATGGCACGGGGCCGGCGGTCTCGCTGCGGCTGCGCGCGATGGTGCCGCCGGTGCCGCGACTCGGCGTCTACCTGCGCTACGACGGCGCGCTGCTGATCAACGATGGCGAGCACGGCCAGAACGCGGCCTCGCTCGGCCTCGACCTGACGTTCTGAGCGTAGAATCGCCGGCGGTGCGCCACATCCGTCTCGTCGTCGAGTACGACGGCACCGAGCTTCACGGCTGGCAGCGACAAGCGAACGGCCCGACGGTGCAACAGCATCTCGAAGAGGCGCTCGCCCGATTGCTCACGCACGAGGTCGCGGTCACCGGCGCCTCGCGCACGGATGCCGGCGTGCACGCGCGCGCGCAGATCGCGAGCTTTCGGACCGAGCGGCCGATTCCGCTGCACGGCATTCGCCGCGGCCTCAACAGCATGCTGCCGGATGCGATCGCGATTCGCGAAGCGACTGAAGTCGACGAGGCGTTTCACCCGCGGTTCTCGGCGTCGGGCAAGCACTACCGCTACACGATCCTGACGCGCCCAGATCGCTCGCCATTGCTCCGCCATCGCGCTTGGCACCACCCCGATCCGCTCGACCTCGATGCGATGCGACAAGCTGCGCTCGCACTGATCGGCGACCACGACTTCGCCGCGTTTCGCGCCGCCGGCTGTGCGGCGAAGACGACGCGGCGCCGCGTCGAAGCGCTCGACCTCACGACCGACGGCGACCTCGTCGTGGTCGACGTCCGGGGCAACGCGTTCCTGCGCAACATGGTGCGGATCATCGTCGGTACGCTGGTCGAGGTCGGCACCGGCCGCTTCACTCCCGCTCAAGTGCCCGAGATCCTTGCATCTCGCGACCGAACGCGCGCCGGAATCACCGCGCCGGCCCAGGGCCTCGAGCTGGTCGAGGTTCGCTACGACAGCGCGCGTGTAAGCTCGCAACTCCACACGCGTTGAATGGATGTCTGTGGCCTCCGAAGCTGCCACCGCGATCGAGCTCGAAGAAGAGCAGCGTCTGGTTGCGGAGGCACAAGCCGGCAACCTCGACGCCATGCGACCCATTCTCGAACGCTACGCCCAGCCGCTGTACGCGACCGTGATCCTGCCGCGGCTCGGCGATACCGCGTCGGCCGACGAGGTGCTGCGCGACACGCTCGCGACGTCGGTAGAGAAGATCAAGGGTTTCGCCTGGCAGGGCAGATCGATCTATCCGTGGCTGCGCCAGATCGCGATCAACAAGGTCTACGACGTGCATCGCCAAGCCAAACGCTCGCGCCGACTCGCCGACGCGATGGCGCACGAGTTGCCGGTCGAGACCGACGCGAGCTCGCACGCCGACGCGTTGCTGATGGCGGACGAGGAGCGGCGCGCGCATCGGGCGCGGATCGACGCCGCGCTCGCTGAAATCGCCGACCGCTATCGGCTCGCAATCGAGCTACGGTTGATCCAAGAGCTGACCCGCGACGAATGTGCGGCTCGGCTCGCAGTCACGGTCGGGACGTTCGATGTTCTTCTGTTCCGCGCCGTGCGCGCGTTTCGCAAGCAGTTCGGCGACCGCGTCGAGTCTGGAGGTAGCGATGAGCACTAGCGACGACAACCACGACGACAACGACATGCTGGCCGGCCGAGTGCCCGAGCCGGATGACGAGCCGACGTCCGCCGAGCGCGCGCATGCAAAGACGTTCGGCGAGCTCGTCGACAAGGCTCTAGCGGGTCGCACGCCCGCGGCGATGTCGACCGACGACCGTGCGCTGCTCGAAGTGGCGACCGTGATTCGCGCAGCGGGCGGCGAAGTGATGTTGCCGGCGGCGAAGCGCGCTGCGATCATCGAAGACGCGCTGCGCATCGCGGTCGGTGGTGCGGGTGCGGCTCGGCCGGCTCCGATCGTGAGGGGCAATGCCCGGGCGCGGCGTTGGCTGCCGTGGACGATCGCGGGCACGAGCACGCTCGTCGCGGCGGCAGCGGTGATCGCGCTATGGGCTCGGCCGGTACATCACGCGCCGGCGGCAGCCGCCGCCCATGTTCCTGCGGCGTGGCGGTCGCGGTCGGCCGATGCGCTGATCGGGCCGATCGCGCGCGCGCACGCGGGCGATGCGGGCACGCGGATCGACGCGATCTTCGCGGACCGGCTCGACGGGTTTCGCGAGCGCAGCTTGTTGCGAGGGGTGCCGTGAAGGCGCTCGCCTTGACGATGGTTGTATTGACCGCGGTCGCGCTCGCGCTCGTCGGCTCGTGCGCCCAAGAGCGCGAGTCAGCGCAGAGTCGCGTGACCGAGACGGCGGACCCGACCGACGTCATCGACCAGGATCTGATGATCGCGCTGTCGCAAGCGAAGAACTATCACCACAAGGCGCGGATCTACATGAGCGACGGCAACTCGGCGGCCGCGATCGCGAGCGTGCGCGAGATCCTGTCGCTGAAGTTCCCGGCGGGCGCACCGGAAGCCGAGGACGTGCTCGACGATGCGCGCGCGTTGCTCGCGAAGCTGTTGGTCGGGCAGGGCCAGCTCGACGAGGCGGCAAAGGTCGTCGACGATCGACTCGCTCATCGCCAGCGCGACAGCTTCTTCATCGCGAACCTCTACACCGTGCAGGGCGAGATCCACCAAGCGCGGTCCGAGCAGCTGTCCGCCGGCGGTAACACCACGGGTGCGGCGGAGGAG
>CAZDGY010000961.1:0-2809 GCA_964504685.1 uncultured Kofleriaceae bacterium
GCGCGGGCCGGCTCTCGCGGCGCGCCCTCGCAGCCGAGCACGCCTGCTCGCGATGCAAGCGTGTCGACGATGGGACAGCTCGAGGTGCTCACCCAGCGGGTCGCGGCGGCATCGATCAGCGTCGTGATCCTCGGCGAGACCGGCGCGGGCAAAGACGTGTTGGCCGCGCGAATTCACGCCTTGTCGCGGCGCGCCCATGCGCCGTTCCTCGCGCTCAACTGCGCGAGCTTGTCGGAGTCGTTGCTCGAGAGCGAGCTGTTCGGCCACGAGCGCGGCGCGTTCACCGGCGCCGACCGCGCGAAAGCCGGGCTGCTCGAGACCGCGGATGGTGGCACGGTCTTCCTCGACGAGATCGGCGACATGCCGATCTCGATCCAGGTGAAGTTACTCCGCGTTCTCGAGGACCGGCTCGTGCTCCGCATCGGTGCGGTCAAGCCAAAGGCGATCGATGTACGGTTCATCGCCGCGACCAATCGCGATCTCGAAGCGGATGTCGAGCGCGGCGTGTTCCGGCGCGATCTGTTCTTTCGCCTCAACGGCATCACGCTCGAGGTCCCTCCGCTGCGCGAACGCCAAGGCGAGATCGAAGGGCTGGCGCGTGCGTTTGCCGCCGAGAACTCGCACGAGCTCGGCTACGCGGGCGTGCCGAGCTTCGCCGCCGACACGCTCGCGCTGCTGCGCGAATATCCGTGGCCGGGCAACGTTCGCGAGCTCCGCAACGTGATCGAGCGGGCGCTCGTGCTCTGCCGCGGGGAACGCATCGACCTAGAGCACTTGCCGCTCGAGAAGATGCACGCGACGCTGCCGCCAGCCAGGCGCCGCGCGGGGGATGAACCGCGCCAGCAGCCTCGACCGGCGCGTGTCCCGACCGAGCCGCCGAGCGAGCGGTCTCGCATCAAGACCGCGCCGGTGGTCGACCGCGACGCGCCCGAACGGCCGACCGCCGACCTCAAAGGCGAGATCGCAGCGCTCGAGCGCGCGCGAATCAGCCAAGCGATGGAGAGCTCGGGCGGCAATCAGAAGAAAGCCGCCGAGCAGCTCGGAATCTCGCGGCGCACGCTGATCAACCGACTCGACGCATTCGGGATCAAGCGGCCGCGGAAGAGCTAGGCGTTGTTCACCTGCTGCTCCGCGAACTTCGACGATGACCCGGCGCGGCCGCCACGGGCTTGGTGCAGGGCGTCCTCGTCGAGCACCCGCAGGCTCTCCCGGCGTAGCGTGAGCCGCTTGGTTGGCGGGGTCGCCGGGTTCTGTTCGGTGCGCTTCATGCGAGATCTCCTCCGCCCTTCGAGCTAGTCGCCGCGCGGCCGCCTCGGGCTTGGTGGAGGGTGTCTTCGTCCAGCACGCGTAGGACGGTGCGGTTCAGGGTCAACGTCAGCTTGCGCTGGGTGGCCTCGACTGGTTTGCCCTCTCGACGCATGCTAGGTTCCAGAGCAACACCCGCGCCAGTTGCAAGTAATTGATTGCTGGTAACTGGCTGGTTACGATGGGACACGAAGTGTAAGAAAGTTACTTGAGAGGCAGACACTGCGTGGGACTTGATTCCCCGGGCTCCAATCCTCCAGGCCGCAGCTCGAGCGGCACGAAGCACCGCCGGACCCGATCGAGCTCGTCGACGGTGCGGCGATCACGCCCTAAAACCCACAGGTAGGCGTGCCCGGTGTCGTCCCGCGAGAGCATTCGCGTCCCATCGTCGGAGACCGACACCTGCATGATGTTGACCTCGTTGCACACCAACGATGCGACCTCTCGGCGAGTCGACGTTTCCCAGACCTTCACCGCACCCTCGGCGCCGGCGGAGACCACGAGCTGACCGTCGGGGCTAAAGTCGACGTCGTCGACCTCGGCGCGGTGGCGTTCGAGAGAGCCTAGGCGCTTGCCGGTGTCGAGATTCCACAGCGCCGACCGTCCGTCCTCGATCCCGACGATCAGCAGCGAGCGATCGCTGTTCGTTCGCGCTGAGGTCACGCCTGCGTCGTGGACGAGATCGGTTCGCAGCGCACCGTCGAGTCCGCTGTAGATCCGCGCGTGCTTGTCATCGGACGCGACGATCACGTCGTCGGAGCCGCGCTCGAAGTTCGCTTCGAACAGAGTCGCCGCTCCGACCGAGAACCGCGCGGTCGCCGTCGCTTTGCTGTCGAACACTTCGGCGGCGTGCTCGCCCGAAACCAGCAGCAGCTTCCCGTCGCTGCTCCACGCGGCGCCGGTTGGTCGAAACTCGGCGACCGCACGCGCGAGCGCAGCACCGGCGCTGCTCCACACCACCACCGAGCCGTCGGCCGCGACCGTCGCGATCCGTCCATCGGTTCCCCATCGCGCACCGATCAGCTCGCCGCCGGCGGTGATCATCAGGAGCTCGCGTCCGGTCTCGAGGCTCCAAACCCGGGCCGTACCGTCCTTGCTCGCGGTGAGGACCTGCCGGTGGTCCGAGCTACAGGTCGCCGATACGACCGCTGCGTTGTGACCGTGCAAGGTGATTCCCGCGCGGCCGTCGCGCTTGTCCCATACGCGAGCGGTGTGGTCATCGCTCGCGGTCACGACGGAGTCGCCACACCACTCGGCGCTCGCGATCGGCCCGGTGTGGGCTTGGAGGGTAGCGACCAGGCCGCTGCGTCGCGGCTTCCAGACCCTCGCCGTGCCATCCCAGCCGGCCGTGAGGATCTCGGTCTCGTCGCGGTTCCAGCTCGCGCGGTACACGCCGGTGGCGCTGCCGTCGAGCGATGCGATCTGCGCACCGACGTCGGTCGCCCACAGCTTCGCGGTGCCGTCGCTCGACGCGGTGAGCAACTGCGAGCTGTCGCGGTTAAAC
>CAZDGY010000962.1:0-2809 GCA_964504685.1 uncultured Kofleriaceae bacterium
CTTGATGGCGCAAACCCGGTCCAAGAACCCGCACCACCACGGCTGATCGGAGTCCGGCATGGCTGTAATGAACATCATCGAAGCTGTTCGCAGCGCACTGCAAACGCAGATGCGAGTGGACTCGCGCGTGGTCGTGCTCGGCGAGGACGTCGGTAAGTTCGGCGGCGTATTTCGCGCGACCAGCGGTCTACACGACGAGTTTGGCCCCGATCGCGTGATCGACACACCACTCGCCGAGGCCGGCATCATCGGCACCGCGATCGGCATGGCGCTGTACGGGCTGCGACCGGTGCCGGAGATTCAATTCTCCGACTTCATCTTCCCGGCGTTCGATCAGATCGTTAACGAGCTCGCAAAGTTTCGCTATCGCTCGGGCGGTCAGTATCCGTGTCCGGTCGTGATCCGCACGCCGGTGGGCGGCGGCATCCGCGGCGGTCACTATCATTCGCAGTCACCCGAGGCGTTGTTCATCCACACGCCGGGCTTGAAGGTCGTCGCGCCGTCGAACCCATACGACGCGAAGGGCCTGCTGCTCGCGTGCATGCGCCAGAACGATCCGGTGCTGTTCATGGAGCCGAAGCGGATCTATCGCGCGTCGAAGGGCGAAGTCCCCGAGGGCGAGTACACGATCGAGCTCGGCAAGGCGGCGATCCCGGTGCCCGGCAATCAGGTCACGGTGCTCGCATGGAGCGGCATGGTGTCGATCGCCGAGGAAGCTGCGAAGAAGGCGGCGGACGAAGGCATCTCGCTCGAGGTCGTCGACCTGCGCACGCTCATGCCGTTCGACATCGACACGATCCTCGCGAGTGTCGAGAAGACCGGTCGCTGCGTGATCGTTCACGAGGCGCCGAAGACGTGTGGCTTCGGGGCCGAGCTGGTCGCTTCGATCCAGGAGCGGGCGATGGAGCACCTCGAAGCGCCGATCTTGCGCGTCGCGGGGTTCGATACGCCGTTCCCCTATTCGCTCGAGCACGAGTACATGCCGAACGCCGATCGCGTGCTCGGCGCGGTTCGCCAAGTCTTGGAGTGGTGAGATGCCGTGCATCGAGCGCAGCGAGATGCCCGCCGAGCGGGGCAGCAGACCGAGCGAAGCGAGCCTGCGGGGCAGCACCCGCGAGGCGGAGGCATAAAATATGTTCGACTTCTACATGCCGGACATCGGCGAAGGCGTCGTCGAGGGCGAGATCGTCGGTTGGAAGGTCAAAGAGGGCGACGTCGTCAAGCTCGACCAGCCGATCGTCGAGGTGATGACTGACAAGGCGACGGTCGAGCTACCGTCGCCGCGCGCCGGTCGGATCGCGAAGATCAACTACAAGGATGGCGAGATCTGCCCGGTCGGCAAGGTGCTCGTCGTGATCGAAGAAGAAGGTGGCGCCGCCGCGACGCCCGCGAAGTCCGGCAACGGTCACGGGGCCAAGCCGGTGATCGAGCCCGCGCCGCGCTCGAAGTCGTCGACCCATCAAGCGATCAAGCGCGCGGTCGCTAGCTCGATCCCGCCGCCGATCGCGGGTGCGCCGATCGCGCCGGTTCCGCGCCAGATCCAAGTGGTCGACGCCTCGGTCGAGCGCGTGCGCGTGCTCGCGACGCCGGCGACACGTCGGCTCGCGCGTCAGCTCGGCATCGAGCTCCGTAGCGTCCCGGCGACCGGCAAGCACGGCCGAGTCACCACCGACGACGTCAAGCAGTTCCACGAGTCACCTGCGCCGACGTCGCTCGCCGTTCGCCACGCCCCGGTCTCGATCGCTCGCGGTGGCGACGAGGAACGCGTACCGCTGCGCGGCATTCGCAAAAAGATCGCCGAGCAGATGTCGCGCTCAGTTCATACCGCGGCCCACTTCACGTACGTCGAAGAGGTCGACATGACCGAGCTCGTCGCGGTGCGCGAACGAGCGAAGGCTCGCGCGGCCGATCGCGGCGTCAAGCTCAACTACCTGCCGTTCATCGTCAAGGCGGTGGTCTCCGGCTTGAAGAAGTGGCCGTCGCTCAACGCGTCGCTCGATGAGGCGACCCAAGAGATCGTTCGCAAGCGCTACTACCACATCGGAATCGCGGCGCAGGGGCCGCACGGCCTCGCCGTCTCGGTCGTTCGCGATGCCGACCACCGCTCGATCTTCGACCTGTCGCGCGAGATCGACCGGCTCGGCGAAGCAGTGCGGCAAGGGACCGCGACCCGCGACGAGCTGGTCGGCTCGACCTTCACGATCAGCTCGCTCGGCAAGCTCGGCGGCGTGCTCGCGACCCCGATCATCAACTTTCCGGAAGTCGCGATCGTCGGCGTCCACAAGATCGAAGAGCGCCCCGCGGTGCGCAACGGCCAGATCGTGGCCCGCCACCTGATGAACCTGTCGATCTCGGTCGATCACCGATTGGCAGATGGGTGGGATGGCGCAATGTTCTTACAAGACGTCAAAACCCTGCTCGAAGACCCGACGACCATGTTCATGGAGATGGTCTGACATCCGTGTCAGGCGGCCGAGCCCGACCGGTCGGCTCACGGCGTACAAGTAGCTAAGATCGCAGGCGGCCTGGCTGGCGCAGGGGTTGCGATATGTCTCGGCATGAACAAGCTCATCGCCCTGACAACTCTGACGTCGATGCTCACTTTCGCTGGCTGCGGATGCTCCGGGTTTACCGGTGGCGGCGACCGCGTCTACACCCGCGGCAGCGACATGCTGGTGGTGTGCGAGAACGGCGGATTCTCGGCTCAGCTCGCGACCGGCGCCAGCTACGAGGGCTTGCAGAGCTCGAACGCGGACGACAGCGCGGTCAACGGCGCGCTCGGAACCTCGGGCGCACGGCTGTTCTCGCT
>CAZDGY010000963.1:0-2807 GCA_964504685.1 uncultured Kofleriaceae bacterium
TCTCGACAACGGTGCCCGAGATGTCGCCGCCGGTGATCGTCGCGCCGGTACCGCAGCCGGCTGATAGCGATGGCGACGTGCTCGTCGATTTGATATGCGACGTCGCGCCGGACCAGGTGTCGGTGTTCGAATGCGTCACCGCGCCAGTGAGCGTGCTGTTGCCGCTGATCGTCGCGGCGTTCGTGACGGTGAGCCCCGAGAGCGTCTCTGTCGCGATCTGCGTCCACAGCGAGGTAGCGGCGTCGTAGTAGAACGTGGCGCTCGCGGACTGGCCCGCTGCCAGCGCCCACGTCGTGCCGCCGACGGTGGCGAATCGGTTCGCCGCCGCCGAGCCTGCCGCGCCGTTGATGATATTGATCGCTTGGCCGCCAATGTTGTGGAGTGTAATGATCCGGCCGGGCGTGTTCGTGATCGAGAGTCCGTCGAACGAGATAATGCCGGTCGACGTGAGATTGATAATCGTTGCGGTCGAGCAGTCGGTCGGCGAGCACGTGTAGTCGTTGATCGATCCCGCGCTACCCAACGACGCCGGCGTCGCGACGGTTTCAACAAACCGCTGGACGTTCGTCGCGCCGTTGATGGTCGCGCTCGCATTCGCGGTGAACAGGCCGTTGACCGTGGCTGCACCGTCGACCGTCAGCGTCGGCAGATCGGTCGTGACCATTGCGAGCAATCGCCAATCGCTGCCGGTGTAGCGCAAGATCAGCGAGGATCCGGGCGGCACGATCCAGTTGACCGCGCCGGCGAGCGCAAACTGATTTCCTGCGCTCGAGTTGGCGTCCGCGTTCGAAAATGTCAGCGCGCCGGTCGACGTCGAGCTATTCCGAAAGTCGATCTGCGTGCCGGTCACCTGCGCGGTGAGCCCCGTGATCGTCGTGGCCGACGTCACGACCTGATCGATCACATAGGCAGTCGCGAGCCCGGCCGGGTTGTAGTTGTCGACGCGCGTGCCGCCGAACGACGTGGGCGCGATCGATCCTGATACGGAAAACTGGCCGATGTCGGTGAACGCGCCGACATTCACCGGCTCGGCGGTTTGCACGACGATCGTGTTGTCGGTGACGCTGGAATTGCCAACCGTCGTCGTCGACGCAAACTTGGCCATCGTATTCAGCGTGCCGCTGATCGATCCGCTGGGCGTCGTGCTGGTATCTACGTAGTGCTTGGTCGCCGCATCCTGCGCGACCACCGGATCGGTGACCGTGTGCAAGATGCCGTCGAAGTTGACGCTCTGATCGTGGTTGAGCGTCATCGCGACGCCGGTGCCGGCCGCGCCGGTCTTCGCCGTCGAGAAAATCAGGTCGAACGCAGTGTCGCCGCTCGAGCTGTTGGTCTTTGACAGCTTGAGCTCGGCGCCGAGATTGCCGCCGCCCGTGCCGGTCGTCGATCCTTGAAACTGCAAGTTGCCACCGACGCCGGCGATCTCGGACGTGACGTCGTTGACCGCAAGGTTCCAGGTGCCACCGCCGATCGTGGTGCCGATCGTGTCGTTCGCGGTGAGCGTTGCCGGATCGGCCGTGGTGCCGACGTTGACGTTGTTCTGGAACGTCGAGCCGCCGTCGACGACGAAAAAGTTATTCGTCATCTCGGTGGTGTGGCCAAACGAGCCGTTTTCGACCGTGTGCGAGTTGCCGAGCGCGGTGGACGACGTCCAGATCGGCAACGTCCCCGCGGTGCCCGAGCCCGTGGGCCCCGGCGTCGTCAGCGAGATCGTGCCCGATGTCGTGATCGGGTTGGTCGCGGCGCACGTCAGCCCCGTGCCGCACGTGATCGACGTGACGGTGCCGCCCGACGCCGCGCCGCTGCCGATCTTGGTCCACGCCGTGTTCGCGGTGCCGCTCTTGAAGTAGATCGACGGCACGTCCTGGCGAATCAGCAATTGCGCGAGCGGCGCGACCACGCCGGCGCCGGTCGTCGGATCGGAGCTCGTATACCAGTAGATTTGAACCGCGGGCTGCGGGCCGTTGGGGACTGCGGCCCACACGATGCCGGCGACGATCGCGATCGAGACGAGAGCGGCGGCGAGCTTTTTCATGGGTGCATGACCGTGAAGTTAAAAACGTCGTTCGTCGTCGCGTTCGCCGACAGGTTCAACACGAAATGCGTCGTTGTCTTGCCGCTGTCCGGCGTCGCCATCGCGAGGAATCGCGCGTGCTCGGCCTGCCACGGCTGCACGAAGTAGCCGGTGTCAGGCTGCGTCGCCGGCAGCGGGATGACGAGATTTGCGAGATCGGGCTCGGTGCCGAGCACGGTGTAGTTGAATGGCGTGACGACCGCGCCGGCGAGCACGTGCAGCGGCGTGCCGGTCAATCCGTTGCCGCCGATCGTCACGCCATCGGCGGCGACGGGGACGAGATCGGCGAGCGCGGACGGCACGACCGCCAGGTGTGACGCGACCGATCCGCTGCCGGTCAGCGTGCCATCGTGCTGCACGGCCTTGATCGCGAACGGGCTTGCGATGATTCCCGTGCCCTGTAGCGTCACGCCGTCGGATACGCCAGCGCCCGAGGGTCCACCGACCGCGGCGAGCGGCGAGCTCGGCGTGCCGTTGCCGACGATCGAAATTCCATCGGCCAGCACCGGCGTATGATCCGGGATCGTCGCGAGCGGGGACTCGTTCGTGCCGTCGCCCGTGATAGTCACGCCGTCGACCACGATCGAGATCTCGCCCGCCTTGGCGGACAGCGGCGCCTGCCCCGAGCCGTTGCCAACGATCGTCTCGTTGTCGGTGGCAACGAGCTGCTCGCTTGGCACGGGGAGCGCGTACTGCCCAATGGTGTAATCGCTACTCATGGGAATAATCTCCA
>CAZDGY010000964.1:0-2806 GCA_964504685.1 uncultured Kofleriaceae bacterium
CCTGCCGACCAGGCTTCGTAGCGCTCTTGGGTCGATTGATCGGCATCGCCACCGCTGCGACTGCCGAGCACGAGCACCGGGATCGCGATCAACGCGACCGGGATAAGCGCGCGCCAACCGTAGCGTCTGATGACGAACACGCCGGGCACGAGCATCGCGGCGACGAGGCCGCCGCGTGACTCGGTCATGAACACGGTGACGAGCACGAGCGCGCACGCGACACCGGTTACGAAGTACGTGCCTGCGCTGCGCCGGCGCAGCGCGAAGCCGATCAGCAGCGCGAGGCCACACGCGCTCATCACGAGCGCGACCTCGTTCGGATCGTGGAGGTCGCCCCGGTAGCGCACGCGATCCTCGACGCTGTATGTGCCGAACAGACCGACGTGCTCGCAGCGATAGTCGAGCTTCATGTCGACGTCTGGCCCGACGCACTGCTCGGACGTCTCACACACTCGGCCATCGGGCGCTCCCTCGATCGCTCCGTTGTTCTCTTCGCCGGCAATACACTGCCGCGGCGCGAGCCCTTGGTGAAAGCACACCAGCGTGATGAACAGCGTCGAAGCGGCGAGCGCGCCCGCGACGAAGCTGAACGTGCGAAACCGCTGTACGCCGTGCGCGATCGTGCCGTACAGCGTCAGCAAGATCGCCATCTCGATCAGCTTCGGTACGATCGTGTCGGGTGCGGTGAAGGCAGTCGCGATCACCGCCCACAGCATGAACGCGATCGCCCACGGCATCGTGGCGCTTGCGATCGGCTGGAGCCGGCGTAGCCGTACGTCGATCACGTAGCCGACGAGCGCGAGCAACGCGAACAGATACAGCATCGGGATCTTCTGCAGCAGCGGCACGAACTCCTGCGGCCTCACCATGATGAAGACGATCAGCAGGCCGATGCCGGGCAGCGCAAACACGCCGCGCGATCATCGCTTATATACGCGGCGTTTGGTGACGAACTGGATCCGCGCGTCAGGGCAGCCGAAAATTTTCTAATGCAGGACCATCGTCGCCAGAGCCCGCGCATTGCTGCCTCCGCCTTGTGCTGGGAGGTGATCGACGATCGCGAGACCTCCGCGCTCGTCGTGGATTTCTCGTCGACCGGCGCTCGAGTCGAACGGCCATACATCGGAGGCAGGATCGCCCGCCACGTGCCGCTCCAGCTCGAAGTGCCCGGCATCGACGAGGTGATGTGGGCGCGCGCTGATCTCGTGTTCGATCAGCTAGTGCCGACGAAGTTGCTCGCCAGCCCGTTCGGATTGTTGCGGCGCACCGGCTATCGCATCGCGCTCGCCGCGGCGCGCGACCTCCGCCTGCTCAAAGAGTTCGTGTTCGAGCGCGACCGCGCGCTGCAGTGCGAAGAGGCGTTGCTGTTCGCCAGTTGCTACCGCTAGGAGACCGTAGGAGAGCGCGCTACAGCAGGGTGTGGCCGCTGCGATCGCCGATTGGTTGTGGGGCTGGGACCCGACGCCGGGCATCGTCTCGGTTGCCGCCGAGCCGGACGGCCGCGCGATCGTGTGGCGACGCAGCGCCGGCGAGCTGATTCGCGAAGACGTACGGTTTCGACCGTGGATGCTCGTCGCCGACGCGGCGGACCTAGGCCCCGCGGTCAGCGTGCACGAGCTGGCCGGCCCGGGTGCGCTGCGGTTCTTCGTGCGCGCCGACCATCTCGACGTGCTCACCGCTGCCGTGTTGCGCGCGGAATCGCGGCGGCGGGGCTACGCGGTTCGCCATCTGCGCGACTTGCCCGCCGACACCGCGCTCGCGTTGCCTCCCGAGGAGCAATACCTGGTCACGACCGGTCGCGTCTACTTCCGCGGCCTGTCGTATGACGAGCTGCATCGCTTGCAGTTCGATCTCGAGACGACCGGACTCGATGCGGATCGCGATCGGATCTTCGTGATCGCGGTGCGCGACCCCCACGGGCGCACGACGATCCTCGAGGCGGATGGCGCCGGCGATAGCGATGCCGGTGAGGCGGCCCTGATCGCGCGGTTCGTCGATCACGTGCGGGCGAGCGATCCCGACGTGATCGAGAATCACAACCTGCACGGTTTCGATCTGCCGTTTCTCGAGCGTCGCGCGCAGCAGCTCCGCGTGCCGCTCGCGCTCGGTCGCGCCGGACCACCCGGGTTGCGCGCTCGTCCCGCCCGCCGCGGCGTCGCGCCCCGCACCGGCGACGCGACTCGCAAGGTCCGCTACACGATCGTCGGGCGCGAGCTGATCGACAGCATGGATGCCGTGCGGCGTCACGACTTCGCCGCGCACGATCTGCCGAGCTACGGCCTCAAAGCCGTCGCCCGGCATTACGGCCTGGCCGAGGCCGAGCGCGAGGAGATTCCCGGCGCGCAGGTCTACGACGTGTGGCGCCGCGACCGTGCGCGCGTTGTCCGCTACGCCTCGTCCGATGTCGCCGAAGCGGCCGCGCTCGCGCGCTTGCTCGGTGGCGGCACGTTCGCGCTCGCGCAGATGGTGCCGCGGCGTTACGAGCGGCTGGCCGAGACCGGCGCGGCGACCGGCATGGTCGATCCACTGCTCGTGCGCGCCTACATTCGCTCGGGCGCCGCGCTGCCCGGCCACGAGC
The DNA here is from genome assembly GCA_964504685.1 of uncultured Kofleriaceae bacterium. Classification (GTDB taxonomy): domain Bacteria; phylum Myxococcota_A; class Polyangia; order Haliangiales; family Haliangiaceae; genus JABFXX01. Next base: position 2,579 of record CAZDGY010000964.1, read on the forward strand.
CGAGCGACGGCACGCCACACAGTGGAGCGGCGCTGCATTTGTTCGCCGCCGGCGTCGCGCATCGCATCGTCAAGGCCGACGTCGCGAGCCTGTATCCATCGTTGATGCGGTCGTATCGGATCGGGCCGGCGCGCGATCGGCTCGACGTGTTGCTCGCGCTCGTCGATCAGCTGGTCGAGCAGCGGCTCGCCGCGAAGGCGCTCGGCAAGGCGGCGCCACCTGGCTCGG
>CAZDGY010000965.1:0-2806 GCA_964504685.1 uncultured Kofleriaceae bacterium
GCTCGCCGCTGCCGCCGCTCGCGAGGCTCGCGGGCACGCCGGTCGGCACGCCGACAGCTGCAAACGAATCGTCCCCCACGTCGGCGACGATAGCACTTCAGCTTCGAGCCGAAATATTTCGACACACGGTGTGCTCGTTTCAACGCGTTTCGATCCGGTCGCTTCGACCGCTGCGGCGCTAGAACGACCGGACCCGTCGAAAGGAAGTCATGCGCGTACTCATCGCAACCATCCTGGCTCTCCCGTTTTCCGTCGCGAACGCGGATCCGCCGCCGCCGCCGCCGCCACGGCATCATCATCCGCCGCCCAAAGAGGCGTTCGACGCGTGCGCGAGCAAAGTGAGAGCCGACACATGCGCGTTCACAATCCACGACCACGACGTGACGGGTACGTGTGTGCCGGCGCCACCGGATTCGCAGACCCTCGCGTGTAAACCGGATCACCCGCGCGAGGACGGTCACAAGCCGCCTGCGAAGTGATGCGAGCTGCGCATCCACGATTTCCCGATCTGCGTCGAACAATCGGAGCAATTCCCGGGTGCTTCGCCGCGCCCTACCCGTAAACTCGTGGGATGGCCGGTGGCGCACCGCTAGCTGCGTTCGCCAGGATCCGCCGTGTGTTCGGAGCGATCCTCGTGATCCGCACTCGCTGGCTCGTGCTCGCGATGGTTGCCGCGATCACCGCAGTCGGCCTGCTCGCGTATTGGGACGAGCGGCGTCGCTCCGAAGCTGGACTCGATGACTTCGCGGACGAGCAAGCCTCGGTCGCGAGCGCCGCGGCACTCGCGATCGCGAACGAGCTGCCCGGTGGCGGCGATCCGAGCGCGGAGCCGCGCGTTGTCGCCACACTGCGTGCGTTAGAGCGCGACGGCGTGCGCGCATTGTTAGTGACGCCGGACGGAGCGACCGCGATCGCGACCGACGGCTCGCACTTCGAGATCCCGGGCCTTGCCGACGCCTCGGACAGCTACGCTCGCTCGCTCCGGATCGCCCGCGACGACGCCGGCCGACTCGGTTTGCCGGCGCGCACCGCGGAGCTCGGGATCGCGACGTTGCCGGGTGGCTGGAGCGTCGGCGTGCTCGCTACCGCCGAGAAGCAACGAGATCGAGATCGCGCAGGCCTATCGCGGTTGTGGCTGTCGATCGCGCTCGCGACCGGGCTCGTAGCGCTGTTCGGCGGGCTCGCGCTCGCCCGTCAGCGCGCGCAACTCGAGCTGCTGCGCGATGCGGAGCTCGAACGCGTATCGCGTGCGGCGACGATGGCCGCGCTCGGCTCTGGCGTCGCGCACGAGTTGTCGACGCCACTCGGCGTGATCGTCGGCCGGGCCGAACAGATGCTCGGCCGAGCGAACGGCGACGAGCGGCTTGCGAAGAACGCACAAGCGATCCTCGATCAGGCCGACCATATCGATCGCGTCGTGAGGGGCCTACTCGGGCTCGCGCGCGGTGCGCCGATCGCGTTGCAAGAGATCGATCCGCAAAAGCTCGTGCGCGAAGCCGCCGCGCTCGTCGACCATCGCTTCGTGCGCGCGCACGTGCAGATCGCGACCACGGTGGCCGATGGCTTGTCGCCGGTGCGGTGCGAGCCGTTGTTGTTCAAGCACGCGCTCGTCAACTTGTTGCTCAACGCGTGCGACGCGTCACCGACCGGCGCTACGGTGCGGCTCGACGTGCGCGCGGATGCGAGCGAGGTAACCTTTGTCATCACCGACGAAGGCGAAGGCATCACGGCGGCAGCTGCGGCGCGCGCGATCGAGCCGTTCTTTACGACGAAGCCGGCCGGGCAGGGCACGGGCCTCGGGCTCGCGATCGCGAACGAGATCGCATCGACTCATCGCGGCACACTGTCGATCGCAGCGACCGAGCCTCGCGGCACGCGCGCGGCGATCTCGATTCCACTCGGAGGTGCGCATGGCTGAGCGAGCTGCTCGGATCGTCGTGGTCGATGACAAGCTCGCGCTCGCCGAGACGCTCGCCGACGGGCTGGTCGACCGCGGCTTCGATGCGCGCGCTCTGAGCGCCGGTCGCGATGCGCTCGCCGAGCTCCGAGCCGGTAAGGTCGACGTGCTCGTCACCGATCTGCGCATGCCGGACGTCGACGGCCTCGCGTTGATCGAAGCGGCTCGCGAGGGCGGTAACGCCGTGCCCGTGATCGTGATGACCGCCTACGGCGCGATCGATTCCGCGGTCGAATCGATTCGCCGCGGCGCGTTTCACTATTTGACCAAGCCGTTCAAGCTCGACGAGCTCGTCGTGTTTGTCGACAGAGCACTCGCCGACGGAGCGCTCCGGCGCGAAGCGACCACGCTGCGGCGCACGCTCGGCGAACGGTTCTCGCTCCGCGGCTTGATCGGCATGGAATCGGTGCTCGCGCTGGTCGAGCGCGTCGCGGCGAGCGATGTCGCGGTGCTGATCACCGGCGAGACCGGTACGGGCAAGACTGCGGTCGCGCGCGCGATCCACGGCGAGAGCAAGCGCTCGGCTGGACCGTTCATCGCGGTCAATTGCGCGGCGTTGCCCGAACAGCTCCTCGAGAGCGAGCTGTTCGGTCACGTCAAAGGCGCGTTCACCGGCGCGACCGCCGATCGCGCAGGGCTCTTTGCCGACGCACACGGCGGCACGTTGCTGCTCGATGAAGTCGCGGAGATGTCGCCGGGGCTGCAAGCGAAGCTGCTGCACGTGCTCGAGTCGGGATCGATCCGACCGGTCGGCGCGACTCGCGAGCGCGTCGTCGATGTCCGCGTGCTGGCTGCGACCCATCGCGATCTCCGCCAGCGCATCGCCGAAGGCACGTTCCGCGAAGATCT
>CAZDGY010000966.1:0-2804 GCA_964504685.1 uncultured Kofleriaceae bacterium
GCTGCTGTCGATCGTCGCCGAGGACGGCGGCGTCACCGAGTCGATCCAGAAGCGGATTCCGATCGTGATGAAGACGCTGTCGTTCGCGATGTTCCCCGAGGGCGGCGATCTGATCGCGGGCGTGCCGGGCCGGATCTACTTCTCGGCGAAGAACACGCTCGGCAAGCCGGCGGACATCGAGGGTCGCGTGCTCGACGATCGCGGCAACGAGATCGGCAAGTTGTCGTCGGTGCACGACGGCTTGGGCCGGTTCGAGCTGACGCCGCAAGCCGACCGCGGCTACAAGGTTCAGATCACGAAGCCCGCGGGCATCGCGCAGACGTTCGACGTGCCGGCCGCGAAAGACGGTGGTTGTGCGCTGCGCGCGGTCGATCAACAGACGCTCGACAAGCTGCGGGTCGCGGCGACCTGCTCGACCTCGCGCACGTTGCTGGTCGAGGCCGTGCTGCGCGAGAAGCGGCTCGGCGGCGGCGCGGTCGAGGTCCAGGCGGGTCAACCCGCGCTGATCGAGCTGCCGGTCGATGCTGCGGCTCAAGGCGCGGTGCGCGTCACGCTGTTCTCGCGCAAGCAAGAGCCGCTCGCCGAGCGCCTGATCTATCACTCGCGCGGTCAGGATCTCAAAGTCCAGCTCACCGCCGATCGCGCGAGCTACTCGCCGCGCGATCCGGTCAAGCTCCACGTCCACACGACCGACGCTGCGGGTAAGCCGGTCAAGGCCGACGTCGGGGTCGCGGTCGTCGACGATACGGTGCTGACGTTCGCGGACGACAAGAGCTCGCGCATCCTCGCGCACCTCTACCTCGATCCCGAGCTGCACGCGACCGCCGATGATCCGATCGAGGAACCGGGGTTCTACTTCTCGAAGAAGCCGGAAGCGGCCGCCGGGCTCGACGCCCTGCTCGCGACCCGCGGCTATCGCCGGTTCGAATGGGAGCCAGTGTTGCACCCGCCACTGCCGGTCATCGACGTGACTGCGATCGGCGAAGCGGCGCCGATGGAGATGGAAGGCGCGATGCCGCCGCCTCCTCCGGCTGCCGCGCCGCCGCCGATGCACCGCCCGCCCGCGAATGCGAAGCTGGCCGACTTGAAGAAAGCCGGCGCCGGGAGGGCAGCGGAGAAGCCGAACGCGACGGCCGCGACGACGCCGGCCCGGCCGGTGATCGCCGCGCAGGAAGCGAAGCAGCTGCGCGACCACAAGCCGATGGCGAAGGCGGACAAGCCCGCGCGCGCTCGGATGATCGACAAGGACGAAGATGGCGAGATGGGGGACGACGACAACGCGATCGCGTTTGCGCCGGTCCGCGTGTTTCCGGTCCCGCAATACCCGAAGGCCTACGACGGGCCGCGCACCGATTTCCGCGAGACGATCTTCTGGAACCCGAACGTCGCGACCGATAGCCGCGGCGATGCGACCGTCGCGTTCGTGACCTCGGATGCGGTGACGTCGTTCCGCGCGACCGCCGAAGGCGTGTCGGCCGGCGGCGTGCCGGGCGGTGGCGAGGCGACGTTCGCGTCGAAGTTGCCGGTCACGCTCGACGCGCACCTGCCGCTCGAGGTCAGCTCGGGCGACGAGATTCGACTGCCGATCACGCTGTCGAACGAAACCGACGACGCGATCGATGCCGACCTCGGCGCGACGTTTGGCGCCGCGTTCAAGCTCGAGGACGATCCCGTCGCTGGCCACAAGATCCACCTCGCGGCCGGCGAGAAGAAGAGCTTGGTCTTCCCGCTCAAGGTCGTCGCCCAAGACGGCAGCGGCCACATCGAGCTCGCGATGGAGGCTCGCGGCCTCAAGGACAACCTCGCGAAAGACATTCGCGTCGTGCCGCTCGGCTTCCCGTTCCAAGCATCGGCGTCGGGAACCGCGAAGTCGGGCGAGCTCGCGCACCAAGAGCTCGCGATCGATGACGCCCTGCCCGGCTCGATTCGCGCGACCGTGACGATGTATCCGTCGCCGGTCGCGGCGATGACCGACGGCATGGCCGGGATGATTCGCGAGCCCGGCGGCTGCTTCGAGCAGACGTCGTCGACGAACTACCCGAACATCATGATCCTCAGCTACCTCGGCGCGAACGACGCGACGAACGCGGCGCTACTCGCGAAGACCTCGACCACGCTCGACAAGGGCTACAAGCTGCTCACCGGCTACGAGACTTCGCAAAAGGGCTACGAGTGGTTCGGCCACACTCCCGGCCACGAGGCGCTCACCGCGTACGGCCTCATGGAGTTCGCCGACATGGCGAAGGTCTACGACGTCGATCACGCGATGGTCGAGCGCACCGCGGACTGGCTGATGACCCGCCGCGATGGCAAGGGCGGCTTCAACCGTTCGCAGGAGGCGGTCGACTCGTTTGGCCGCGCGAGCGAGACGCTGACGAACGCCTACATCATGTGGGCGCTGTCCGAAGCCAAGCGCACGACCGGGCTCGATCGCGAGCTGGCAACATCTCGCGCGCTCGGCGCTTCGACGAGCGACCCATATCTGCTCGCGCTCGCGACCAACACCGCGCTGCTGGTTGCGCCGCATGCGCCCGAGACCACCGCGATGGTGAAAAAGCTCGCCGCGATGCAAGGCAAGGACGGGAGCTTTCCCGGTGCGAAGGAATCGATCACGATGTCGGGCGGCGAGTCGCTGACGATCGAGACGACCGCGCTCGCGACGCTCGCGCTGATCAAGGCGAGCCCCGCGAACGAATTCGAGACCCAGATCCGCGGCGCGGTCGACTGGGTCAATGCCCGGCGCGGCAGCTACGGGCAATGGGGCAACACCCAGGCGACGATCCTCGGCTTAAAATCATTAACCG
>CAZDGY010000967.1:0-2803 GCA_964504685.1 uncultured Kofleriaceae bacterium
CGTAGAGCCGATGGCATCGGCGTTCCGCACGCCGACCGACGCACAGCTCGCGGATTTCGCGCGCGCGACGAACGGCTGGAAGGTCGCGGTGATCCCACGCGGGCGAGCCGCCGATGGCACCGACCTGACGCCGGGCCAGCTGCGCCGCGTGCGCACGATGATCGATGTGCCGCAGCCGCGGTCCGAGCTCGACGGCGACACCTACTTCTACGATCTCGCGTTGCGCGCCGGGGCGAGCAATGCAGAGCCCGCGGTCCTCGGCATGCTCGAGATCAGCCGTAGCGGCGATGTGCTCGAGACCACCGGCGACGATTTGCTGCGCGCCGGCGCACTCGTGATCCTGATCGTCGCGGTGACGACCGTCGTCGTCGGCGCGCTCGCGAGTCGGTTGGTATCGAGACCGATCACGAAGCTGCTGACCGGCATCGACGATGTCGCGAAGGGCGACCTCTCGCACGTCATCCTGTCGGAGCGCGACGACGAGATCGGCCAGATCGCGACGCGGTTCAACGACATGACATTCTCGTTGCGCGAGTCGCGCGGTGAGACTCAGCGTCAGAACGAGGCGAAGCTCGCGCTCGAACAACGGCTTGGCCAGACCGAGAAGCTCGCGACGATCGGTCAGCTTGCGGCGGAGATCGCCCACGAAGTCGGGACGCCGCTCAACGTGATCGCGGGTCGCGCGCGCTCGATCCAAAAGAAGTCGAAGGATCAGGACGCGGTCGAGAAGAACGCCGAGATCGTCGCGGAGCAAACCGCGCGAATCACCCGTATCATCCAACGCCTGCTCGACTTCACCCGGCGCAAAGTCGGCGCGATCGGCAAAGCCGACATCAACCTCAACGAGCTGTCGCTCACGACGATGGAGCTGCTGTCCGGGCAATTCTCGAGTGCGAAAGTCAAGACTCGGCTCGAACGCGCCGAGGGCCTACCGCGCGTCGCCGGCGACTCGGATCGCTTGCAGCAAGTCATGATCAACCTGCTGCTCAACGCGGTGCAAGCGATGCCCGATGGCGGCGCCCTCGCGCTCGAGACCAAGGTCGTGCGCCGGGCGCGTCCAGGCCTCGAGGGCGGCGCCGAACAAGCCTTCGTCACCTTCGCGGTGTCCGACACCGGGGTCGGCATCCCCGCCGACATCAAAGACAAGATCTTCGACCCGTTCTACACGACAAAAGAAGGCACCGGCGGCACGGGCCTCGGCCTCGCAGTGTGCTCGGGCATCGTCAAAGAGCACGACGGCTGGATCGATCTCGAAGACGTCAGCGGCGGCGGCACCGTCTTCCGCGTCTACCTCCCGACCTAGGGACGCTGTCGCTTCTGTCAACCTGCGCCAGGAAGCACCGCGCCAACTTCAAGGAATGTGCCGGATTTATTGGGGACGGTGTCGCTATTGTCAACTTGCGGCCTTGGTTGACAGAAGCGACAGCGTCACCATTTTCAAGGGACTCAGTCGTCGACGATGATCCGGCCTTCGCCGTATTCCTGACCACCGGACAGCGTCGTGACGTTGCGCTCGGTGTTCGCATCGAGCTCGACGCCGCGGTTGCGCAGCATGTTCGCCGCGTTCTGGCGGATCGCCTGCGCGGCGTTCTGGTTGTTGACGATCTGCTCGAGCGTGGCGTCGACCTCGGTGCCGCCGTTGTACGAGTTGCCGATCGCGCTGTTCGCGATCTGCTCGTCGCTATCGAGCATCATCTGCGCGAGTTCCTGGCCGGCGCGCGGATCGTCGAGCTGGCCGAGGCTGCTGATCGCGGTGACGCGCTCCTCGGTCGTGCCATGGCTCGCCGCTTCGAGGATCGCTTGCTGGGCGCGCTCGGAGCCGAGCTGGCCGAGCGTCGACATCGCGACCGAACGCACGCTCGGATCGCTGTCGTGCGTCATCTTGAGCAGCGTGTCGGTCGACTCGTCGGTCGGGTTCTGACCGAGCGTCTGCACCGCCGCCATCCGCATGTTCGCCTCGGTCGACGTGAGCGCGCGATCGATCAGCTTGCGCGCTTCCGGCGTGCCCGAGGCTGCGAGCGCCCACATCATGCCGCCGGCGGCATTCTGATCCTTCGCGCTGATCGCGTCCTCGGCGAGCTTGAGGCCCTCAGGCGCCCCGGCGTTGATCAACTGGTTCGCGATCTGACCACGCAGCGTGGGGCTGGTCGCAGCCGCTGACAGCAGCGCCTGCTTGATGCTGTCGGTGAGCCCGCCTTGCGCGAGCGCGTTCGCTGCCGCTTGTGCCAGCTCTTGGTTCTTGCCGGTCAACGCCGTGACGAGTGCGGTGCGCGCTTCGTCGGTACCGATCCGACCTAGCGTGCTCGCTGCTTGCGCTTGTTCATCGCGCCGCCCCGAGAACAACGCATCGGCGAGCATCTGGTTGACCGCGGGGTCCGACGGGTGGGTCTGCGCGAGCAACTCGAGCGCTTGCGATCGAGTCTGGCCGCGCGCTTTGCCTGCGATGTCGATCAACGCATCGAAGCCCTGCTGCGCGCCGGAATCGGCGAGCACGCGCATGACCTCGAACTTGTCGGTGCGCGAGCCCTTGTTCGCGAGGTCGATCGCGAGCGCGATCGCGTCGGGGTTGCCCGACTTCAAGAGGCGCGGCAAGGCCGAGCGCTTGTCCGCGCTCGTGCCCTGCTTGACGACGCTGATCAGCGCCTGCTCGACATCCTCGCCCTGCATCTGCTGGAGCTGGTCGAGTGCGCCCGTCAGCTGCGCGCGATCCGAGAGCGCCGTCTCGATCAACAGCTCGCGTGCCTGCGCGCCGCCGAGGTTCGCGAGCGTCGAGGCGGCGACCATCGCGGCCTGGCGATCGCCG
>CAZDGY010000968.1:0-2802 GCA_964504685.1 uncultured Kofleriaceae bacterium
CTCGTCGCGATGGTCAACAAGGCCGCCGATGGCACCGCGGCGACGACGCAACTGATGCTCGCGCCGAACGGCTCGGTCGTGTGGGACGCCTCGGCGGTCGAAGAGGACAACGCGCAGCTCAGCGCGTTCATCGACGTCAACAACGTCAAGGAATACATCCGAGCGAACATCGATCCGGCCATGCCGAACCTCGAGGCCGCGCTCACCGTCAACGTCAACCTCGACATGGATTGCAACGCGTTCTTCGACGGCACCGCGCTCAACTTCTTTCACGCGACGACCGATTGCGAGAACACCGCGCTCGTCCAAGACGTCGGCTATCACGAGTTCGGTCACGACCTGCACTACAGCGAGATCATCGCTGGTGTCGGCGCGTTCGATGGCGCGATGAGCGAAGGCGCCGCCGACTATCTCGCGGCGAGCGTCACCGGCGATTCGGGGGTTGGCCGCGGCTTCTACTACACCGACGCGCCGTTACGCGAAATCGATCCGGTCGGCATGGAGTACCAATGGCCGTTCGACATCGGCGAGATCCATCACACCGGCCTGATCTTCAGCGGAGCATTCTGGGATCTACGCAAAGCGCTGATCGCGCAATACGGCACGGTGTTCGGGGTCGCGCTGGTCGACGAGCTGTACGTCGGCGCGTTGCGGCGCTCGGTCGATATCCCGAGCAGCTTCATCGAGACGCTCGCTGCCGACGACGACGATGGCGATCTATCGAACGGTACGCCGCACGAGTGCCAGATCCGCAAGGCTTTCGGCGCGCACGGCCTGCGCGACGCCGCCGGTCACGTCGAAGCGCCGGCGACCCTCGACGAAGCTGCACAATCGATCGGCGTGATCATCGACGTCACCGGGTTGTCGGCGCGGTGCCCGAGCGACCAAGCTAGCGGCGCGACCTTTTCGTGGTCACCCGACTTCTTCTTGCCGGAGCCCGGGATGGTCGACGCATCACTCGCCGGCCTCGGCCGGTTCTTCGCGCAGCTGCCGCTCGCGCTCGACGACACGGTGTTTTATTCGGCGCGGATCAAGTTCTCCGACGGCAGCCAGCTCGAGCTGCCCGACAATCGCGCCGACTCGGACTATCAGCTCTACCAAGGCCACACCATCCCGCTGTACTGCACCGACTTCGAATCCGAGGATCCGCTCGCGAACGGCTGGACGACCGGCGCGGTCGACCCGACCGGCACGATCGCGTCGCCATGGACGTGGGGCACGCCGACCTCGGGCGCGAGCAATCCCCACGCGGCGTTCTCCGGCAACCACGCGCTCGTCCAGGATCTGAACACCGACTACCCGCCGAGCTCGTTCTCGTACGTCGCGACGCCGCCGATCGACGTCGGGCAGTACACCGATGTCCGGCTGCAATATCGCCGCTGGCTCGCGGTCGAGGACGGCAACTTCGATCAAGCGCGGATCACCGCGAACGGTAATCGCGCGTGGTTCAACTACGATTCGCAGATGGGTGGGTCGAGCACCGACGATCTGATCGACAAGGAATGGCGGTTCCAAGACGTGCCACTCACCCAGTACTTCTCGGGCCACACGCTTACCGTCGGTTGGGATCTGACCGCGAACTCGGGCCTCCAGCTCGCAGGGTGGGCGCTCGACGACGTCTGCATCGTCGCGAACCCGAAATCGATCTGCGGCGACGGTATAAAGACCGTCTACGAGCAGTGCGACGACGGCTCGGGCAACGCGGACGAGCCCGACCAGTGCCGGACCTACTGCAAGAGTCCCGCGTGCGGCGACGGCATCGTCGATACCGGCGAGGAATGCGACGACGGCTCGGCGACCGAAACGTGCAACGAGAAGTGCAAGATCACGCCGACCGGAGGTGGCTGCTGCTCGACGAGCGGCGGGGGCGCGGGCTCGCTATTGCTCGGCGCGCTGGTGTTCGGTCTGCTGCGCCGGCGCGGTTCGAAGCGGCGCTCGTTATTTTCGCTCCGCTAGTTCCGCAGCAGCCGGGGCAGGGCCGTCGGATCCGGCGGCCTTAGCCGCTCGCCGATGACGAGCGACAAGCCGCGAAATGTGCGCAGCTGAATCGGGACGTCACTCCGGTCCCTAGCCCGACTCCGGGCCCGTTCCACCAGATCGATTCCGCGCTCCGGTGATCTGCGCGGAGCCCGAGGAACGCACGCAGCTCGCCGATCTCACGCCTTAGAGCCCAGATCGGAAACGCCCACGGCCCGCGCCACGCCGCGTCGAGGAAGGCTTCAGGAGTGACGAACAACCCAACCTCGAGCTCGGCAAACGCGTAGGTGCACGTGAACAGCGATGCGCGCCTGCCGGCTGCGGGATCGATCCAATACGCATGGCGCTCGGGGCCATCTTCGGTGGTGCGCTCGCGGACGTCGCCGGAGCCCCACATCGCGTGGACCGCCTCGACGAGGCGTTCGCTCGAGGTCGCGTCGTTCGCAGTGAGTCGCGCGGCGTAAACGGCGGTTGGATCGGCGTCGGTCTCGATCTCCAACCCCAGCGAACCGAGCGTCGCGGTCAGCTCGGCGTCGACGCGCGCCGGCTCGCCGAGCTGCAAGCTCGCGAGCGTCGGTCCAAGCTGCGTCGGCGCACCGAACAGTCTCCGATAAGCGCCCAGTTCCATGAGCACGCGATCTAGTCGAAGCGCAGGCCGGCGATCTGCGCGGCGGCATTGGCGCCGTGTAGTGCATCGCGTTTGAGCGCGGCGAGCTCGACGCGGAGTGGGTCGGCGGCGGCGAGGCCCGCGAGCTTGCCGGCGAGCGAGCGCGACCGCGATGCGAGCGCGGGACCGATAGCGGCCACCGCCGGCGCAGACGTGAC
>CAZDGY010000969.1:0-2792 GCA_964504685.1 uncultured Kofleriaceae bacterium
GGGAAGCTCGCGAACGTCTCGGTCGCCGGATCCAAGCGCACGATGGCGTTGGCGCAACGGCTGTACGAGGGCGTCGAGCTCGGCGATGAGGGCCCGACCGGCCTCATCACGTACATGCGTACCGACTCGACGCGTATCTCCGACGACGCGATGACCGCGCTGCGCGGCTACATCACCGATACGTACGGCAAGGAGTTCTTGCCGGCCGAGCCGAACACCTACGGCAACAAAGAACGAGCGCAGGACGCACACGAGGCGATCCGGCCGACCCAGCTCGAGTGGCCGCCGGAGCGGGTCGCCGCTGCCCTCGTCAACCACCCCGAAGCGAACGAGCTGACCAAGCTCTACACGCTGATCTGGCAGCGGTTCGTCGCATCGCAGATGGTGCCGGCGGTCTACGACCAGACCACGGTCGACATCGACCGCGGCCAAGCGACCGTGCGCGCGACCGGTCAGATCATGAAGTTCGCCGGCTACACGAAGGTCTACGAGGTCGCCGAGACCGACGACGCGAAGGCCGAAGCCGCCGACCAAGCGGATCGCCTGTTGCCGCCGATGGAAGTCGGTGACGCGATCGTGCTCGAGTCGGTGCGGCCCGAGCAGCACTTCACGCAGCCGCCGCCGCGGTTCTCCGAGGCGTCGCTGGTCAAGGAGCTCGAAGAGCGCGGCATCGGCCGGCCGTCGACCTACGCGGCGATCATGTCGACGATCGTCGATCGCGGCTACGTCGAGAAAAAGGAAGCGCGATTCTTCCCGACCGAGCTCGGCATCTTGGTCAACGGCTTGCTCGTCGTGAGCTTCCCCGAGATCGTCAGCGCCGACTTCACCGCGAAGATGGAAGCGGATCTCGATCACGTCGAGGACGGCACCGAGGATTGGCGCAAGCTGCTCGGCGATTTCTACACGCCGTTCAAGCTCGAGCTCGACAAAGCCGAGACCGAGATGCGCGACGTCAAGCGCGAAGAGATCGCGACCGAGTGGGTGTGCGAAAAGTGCGGCAAGCCGATGGTGATCAAGTGGGGCCGCAACGGTTCGTTCTTGGCGTGCCAGGGCTATCCCGAGTGCCGCAACACGATGGAGGTGGTCAAGAACCTCGACGGGACGTGGGAGAAGGTCCCGCCGCAGACCACCGACGAAGTGTGCGAGACGTGCGGCGCACCGATGACGGTCAAGCGCGGCCGGTTCGGCTCGTTCTTGGCCTGCACGAAGTACCCGGAGTGCAAGACGACCAAGCCGATCTCGCTCGGCGTGAAGTGTCCGCGCCCCGGTTGCGGCGGGTTCATCGCGGAGAAGCGGTCGCGCCGCGGCAAGCCGTTCTACGGCTGCTCGAACTGGGCGAAGAAGGGCTGCGACTTCGTGGCGTGGGATAAGCCGATTCCGCAGCCATGTCCGGTGTGCCAGGCGAAGTTCGTGCTGCGCAAAGAGACCAAAGGCGGGATCAAGCTGCGCTGCATGGAGTGCGACTGGAAGAGCGACGGCGCCGACGAGACCGAAGAGAACGCGGCGTAACCCCGATGTGGCAGGTCGGCGCGATCGTCGGCATGTTCGGCGCGACCTATGCGGCGTTTCTCGCGAGTGCGGCGTTCTCGTTGCGCCGCCGGCCGTGTCCGGGCTGCGGAACCAAGTTGCTGCGTCACGTCGCCACCCGCCGACTGTTCGAGTCCGATGGCAAGCGCTGGATCGAATCGCTCTATCGCTGCTCCGCGTGTCGTGGCGAGTTCTTGCGCCGCGACAAAGGCCCGCTCGTGCCGCGCCATCTGTGGACCGCCGGCATGCGCGATGGGATCCCGACCGCGCGGCTGATCGATCGCGATTAGTCCCTGGCCTTGAGGCCTGACCGCGCGCGAGCCTCCGCAACCCGCTTGCGCTCCTTCAGTCGACACTCGCGGCAACGAACCGCTGTGGCGAAGAAGTAGCCTCCGGCTTCCTCGTACCACCACTTCTGTTGCGCCGCGGTCCAGGTTTGCGCGATGCCGCAGTCCTTACAAACGAACGCGCGGTCTTCCCAAACGTCGGGGGGCGAGCAATAGGTGTTGCCCATATTGAGCTTCGCTCGGTCGACGGGCAATCGCGATTGCACGCGTTGCGCTTGGACGAGGCCACGCTCGCGCTTCTGAGCTTGGCCGAGGCGACGCTCGCGCTTCTTGAGACCTTTGGCCACGATCCCGAGTCTAGCTGAGCCGACTAGCCCGCTACGAACAGACGGCGCTGCAGATCGCTCAGCCCGTAGTCGACTTCGTACACCTCGCGCAGCGCGGCGATCCGCTTCTGCGTGCCGCGGCTGAAGCCGTCGGGCTGTTCGAACGCGGTCAACGCGCATAGCTCGATCACTTCGGCGAGCGAGATATCGAGATACTCGGCGAGCGCCTTGAGCACCTTGAGCAGCCGGCGCTCGAGCCGGACGCCACATTGCACGCGTTGAGGCTCGGCAGGTCGGCGACGGCTCGGCACGGTACCATGGTACCATAATAACAACGCGTGTTTCACACCTGTTCGGTGACAGGCGCGGCGGCCGCGTCTACGGTGCGCGCATGTTCAAGTCTGCCAACCTGACCGTGATGGTGAGTGACATGAAGCGCGCGCTCGCGTTCTACGCGGAGGCGCTCGGGCTCGAGCGCGGGCCGCAATACGGCGACGAGTGGGCCGAGGTGAACGCGCCCGGCGTCAAGATCGGCCTACACCCCGGCGGCAAGCGTCCGTTCGCGGATCACGCGCGCCACTACTCGATCGGGCTGCAAGTCGACGACCTCGACGCGGCGATGGCAACGCTCACCGCGCGCGGCGTTCTCGGC
>CAZDGY010000970.1:0-2790 GCA_964504685.1 uncultured Kofleriaceae bacterium
GAGCTCGATGTGCCTCAGCTCGTGCTCGTGTGGTCGAGCGATGGCTCGACGGTGCGCCGCCGAACTGCGGCCCCCGACGAGGCCGGGCCCTTACGCGCCGCTCGCCGTGAGACCACGCTCCGCGAGCTCGCGACGTTGTTCTCCGACGCAGCGAGCCCGCACGCGCGCGCGGTCGACGTCGTGCTCGATTGGATCGACGCCGACTTGCTCGCCGCGTGACGATCTAGCTCGACTCGGTATGCGGTGCGCGCCGCGCAGGTTTCGGGCATCATGAGCGCGATGTCCCGCGCGCTCGTCGTCGCCGTTTGCGCCGTCGTGGCCTGCAACTTCACGACGAACGAAGCGGCGATCGATGCGAACGGTTCGGGCCGACCGATCGACGCCGCGCACATCGACGGAGCGCGCCCTCCCGACGCGCCAGGGCCGCGTATGGTCTCGCTCGTACAGACCGCTTCGCATGGCGAGGTCCCATGGAATAACGATGGCTCGACGATCACGGCCACGCTGGCCCAGCCGTCGGCGGCGGGCGATCTGATCGCGATCTTCGTATCGTACGAGGGCTCGACCTCGCTCGCGTCGGTAACCGACGATCAAAACGACACGTACACGATCGTGCAGACCGTCAACGACAGCGGCAACACGCAGAAGAGCTCGACCGCGTACGCCGAGAATGTCTCCGCCGGTGTCACGACGATCGTCGCGAAGCTCGCGCAATCGAAGTGCTGCCGCTTGATCGTCGCGCACGAGCTGCGGGGAACCGATCCAGCCGCGCCGCTCGATGGCTTCTCCGGCCAACATCAAAGCTCGAGCAGCACGAACCCCGACGGCGTAGCGACCGGGCCGATGACGACGACCGGCACGTACGACTACATCTTCGCGGTGACGTCGAACTCGAGCAACGAAAGCGGCCAAGCGATCACCGCGGGTTCGAGCGCGACCGTGCGCGTCGAGCTCATGCCGACCGACGGCAACCCCGCGTGCTCTGAAGACCAGATCCAGGTCGCACCCGGTGATGTGAGCTCGACGTTCACCTACAGCGCCGACGGATCGGCGCTGACTCAACAGCTGGCGTTCAAGCCGTAAAGATCGCCGCGACCGGTCCGGCGAGCTGGAGCGCGCGGTTGTGCGAGATCTCGAACGCATCGCGCATCGCATGGAGCAGCCGGATCTCGGACGGCGCGACTTCGCCGTCGGACACCGTGGTCGCGATGCACGACACGAACGTCATCTCGCGCTGCTCGACGGTCGACAGCGCAGCCGTCATCTCGGCGAGCAACACCTGCGGACCATCAGCCATGCAGCGACGAATCGTCTCCGCGATCACCGCCGGCATGTCGATGCCGGAAAACAATCGCTCTTGCGAGAACCGCGCGACGATCTCTTGCTCCGCGGTCGCGACCTTGCCATCGGCGATGACGGTGAGCGTCACCGCGCGCAACACGTTCGCGGCGATCGTCGCGTCGTCCGAATCCACCGCGATCACTTTCGGCTTCTCCGCGGCCTTCGGCCTCGGCGCTTTCGTCGGCGTTGCCTTCGGCTTCGCGGTCTTCGCCGGCTTCGCTTTCGCTTTCACCGGCTTGGCCTTCGCCTTCGCCGCCTTCGCCTTCACGCGTTTTGCCGGCTTGGCTTTCGCCGCTGGCTTGGTCGTCCGCTTCTTGGTTTTGGCTTTCTTCACGGTCGCCCCTCCGCCGCCAGTATCGTCCGCCGCGGGGGCGCTGTCATGCGCTACGCACGATCGTCGGAGCCTTGGCCCTTCGGATCGCGGCGACGGCAAGCGACAACTCCGTTACATGCCGATCGCGCGCAGGTTCCGGGAGCATTCTCGGGCCCCAACGCGTAGAATTTCAAAGACGTGGCGACCGAAAGCGATACGCAGGCTGTTTCCCAGGCCCCGCAGCCCGGCGCGCATGCTGCGGTGTCTCCTGCGTCCGGTGCGCATCGCGGCGCCGGCGTGGCGCAGGTCGATGCGATGCTCGCGCACGGCAACGCGTCGCCCCCCGCGGTCGCCAAGATCATCGAGCAGCATCCCGAGGATCGCACTGCGATCGTGCAGCACCTCCAGCGGACGCGCGGCAACGCGTTCGTCCAGCAGGTCATCGCGTCGACGACGACGCACGAGGCGCCCGCCGTGGCCGATCACGCCGGCGGGGCTGCGGTCCAGACAGGCGCTGGCCCCGGCGTCGGGGACGAGCTGTCGCGCTATCCGCACTACCGCGAGGCAATGGCCAAGCTCAACGCGCAGGCGCGCCAGCAGCAGATCGAGAACCAGAAGCACGCGGGCGTGACCGACTGGGTCATCGACAAGACCGAGAGCGCGAAAGAGACCGTCGGGTCGTGGTACGCGTGGATGCGCGGCATCAAGCAGGCGCAGTACATCGATCCGCATGTCGGGATGCCGCCGCTGTCGATGTACGACGACGTCGATCACGCGATCGCCGCGGCCGACGCGGCGTATCAAGCGCACGACGCGGTGTTGCTGCATCAGCGCCTCCATGAGGTCTTTGCGCTCGCGATGCTCCGCGATCGCCGATGCTCCGAGTACTACGATCGCAAAGTGTCCGGCGCGGACACCGCACTCGCGGTGACCGAGACGACCGCGCTGACCGCAGGAACGATCGCGGGCTTTGCCGCGGCAGGTCCCGCCGGAGGCGCCGCCGCGGCCGGTCTGATCAAGGCCGATATCGAGGGCGCCGAGGAGCACGGGCGTGGCGAGCACCTCGACTGGAAGAAGATCGGATTCTCCGGCGTGAAGGAGGCGGCGAGCACGCTGGTGTTCGCGCTCGTCGCCGG
>CAZDGY010000971.1:0-2787 GCA_964504685.1 uncultured Kofleriaceae bacterium
ACGAGCCACCACCGCCGCCGAATACGGTCTGCGTGTTGCCGCCGCCGAACGCGCCGCCCATGCCGCCGCCCTTGCCCGACTGCAACAGCACCGTGAGCATCAAGAAGAGGCACACGACGACGTGCAGAACGGTGAGCATCGTCGACATAACGGAGCCGTTCTTCTAGCCCAACCAGCCCGCCCACGCAAGCGTTACCCGGGTCGTGCAGCCTTCACGATCGCAACAAAATCAGCCGCTTCGAGTGAAGCGCCACCGACGAGCGCGCCGTCGATGTCTGGCTCGACCATGAGGGCCTCTGCGTTGCTCGGTTTGACCGAGCCGCCGTACTGGATGCGGATCGCCTCCGCCGCCGGTGCGCCGAGCACTGCAGCGAGCCTTTTGCGGATGTGCGCATGGACTTCCTGCGCTTGCGCCGGCGTCGCGGTGCGTCCGGTGCCGATCGCCCACACCGGCTCGTAAGCGAGCACGAGGCGAGGCACGTCAGCCGCGGCGATTGCTTTGAGCGCGCCCTCGAGCTGGGCATCGACCACCGCGAGCGTGCGCCCGGCGTCGCGTTCGGCGAGCTGCTCTCCGACGCACACGATCGCACCGAGCCCGGCGTCGAGCACGGCGCGTGCTTTCTTGCCCACCGAGACATCGGTGTCGCCAAAGTGCTGGCGGCGTTCGCTGTGGCCGACGATCGCCCAGGTCGCGCCGGTATCCGCGATCAACGATGCCGACACTTCGCCGGTCCACGCGCCGGTCGACTCCCAGTACGCGTCTTGCGCGCAGGTCGCGATCGGGCTGCCTTCGAGCCGCTTCGCCACGGACGCGAGAGCGGTGAATACCGGCGCGACGCCCACCTGCACGGTTTTGACCGCGCCGAGCTGGTTCTTCAGCTCGGTGACCAGCGC
Organism: uncultured Kofleriaceae bacterium; assembly: GCA_964504685.1. Taxonomy (GTDB): domain Bacteria; phylum Myxococcota_A; class Polyangia; order Haliangiales; family Haliangiaceae; genus JABFXX01. Next base: position 895 of record CAZDGY010000971.1, read on the forward strand.
GACTGCGTCGGCGATCGTCTTGTTGAGCTTCCAGTTGCCGACCACGAACGGGGTGCGCATCGCCGCATTCGTACCACAGCGCTAGGACCCATCGAAAAACCGATCCGGGTCCTACGGGAGGTGCCGGGGTAGGGAGAAATGACGGCGCAGCCGCAGTTTATTACGGCATCCAGCTGAGCCGGAACTCGCAGGTCGTACCGCCGGTGCACCGGCACTGCACGTGGGTCGCGCCGACCGCGTTCGCCCCGGTCAGCTCGACGATCCGCTCGAGCTCCGCGCCGACGAGCGCGCAGACATCGACCGAGCCGGAGTAGCCGCTCATCGTGATGTCCGCGGCACCGGGATGAACGACGACCTCGACGTTGCCCCAGTCGTGATAGCGCTCCCAAAACGTCGGCAGCGCCGCGAGCACGGTCTCGGCGGGCAGCGTGCTCGGATCCGCGCCGAACATCCGCGCGAACGTCGCGCTCATCGTGCCGCGCCCGACCTTGCGCGCGACCAGGCCGTTCGGGATCAGCTGGCGCGCACAGGTCAGCGACGCGACGAGCTCGGACAGATCGATCCAGCCGAGCGGCGACAGCGTCGCCGACAGCGCATTGCCGAGCTCGGGTCGCTCGGTCTTGATCCGCGCGAGCCCGCCTTCACCGAGGTGATGCGTGAGGATGCGCGACAGCACGCGCAGGTGAGCCGCGCGAACTTTGCCGCCGAGCTCGAGTACGCCGGTCGGTGCGAACGCCGGAGAGTCGGCGGTGATGCCCGCGGTCGGCGTCAGCACGTATTCGGCCGCGACCATCGCCGCGTCGATCGGCGGCACGGTCTTTGGTCCGCTCGTGTTGCGCTCGAGCGCACGAGCAAGCGCGACCGCGAACGTCGACGCCGAGGCCCATCTCCGTTTCGGCGCGGGCGACAGCGCCTTGATCAGCACCGCGTCCACCGCCTCGGAGATGCCGGGGCGGAGCTGCGACGGCGGCGTCACTGGATCACTGAGCTGGCGTTGCACGACTTGGGGCGCGGGGCCCGATCCGAACGGCGGCCGGCCGACGAGCAAGCAATACAGCGTGGCGGCGAGGCCGTAGACATCGGTCGTCGGCGCGTCGGCTTGATCGATGAACGACTCGGGCGCGGCGAAACCCGGCGTGCCGGCGGCATCGCGCGAGTCGCCTGCCTTGACCGCGACGCCGACATCGACGAGCACGGCGCGATCGCGCTCGCGATCGAGCAAGATGTTGGCTGGCTTGACGTCGCGATGGATCAGGCCGAGCACGTGCATCGCGTCGAGCGCGTCGCCGAGCTCGAGCGCGATCTGCGCGACCGCCTCGGTCGGGAACCATTCGCGGCGCTCGAGGGTCGCGCGCAACACTTCCGACAGCGGCTGGCCCTCGACCAGCTCCATCACGAAGTAGACCTCGCCCGCGTGCTCGCCGAGCGCGTAGACCTGGACGAGGTTGCGGTGGTGGAGCGACGCGAGGATGCCAGCCTCGGCGCGGAACCGCTCGACGAGCTGGCGATCGCTCGCGAGATCGGAACGCAACACTTTGATCGCGACCGGGCGGCCGAGCCCGAGATCCTCACCGCGATACACGACGCCCATCGCGCCGCGCGACAGCTCGTGGACGACCCGATACGTGCCGCCGACGATCGTCCCGGCCGATAACGCGCCGGTGTCCGAGCTGTTCTCCGACTCGCCGCCGCGATCGTCGGGTGGAACGACCTGAACATCGCCGATCGGCGCGGTGCGCAGTTGCGCGTAACACCGCGACAGCGCCGCTTCACCGCTGCGCTAGCCGGGCGCGATCTCGGTCAGCACCGCGCGGAGCTGGACGGTCAGCGTGGTCGCTTCGTCGACCCGCACTGGCTCTTGCTCGATCTTGTCGATCACTTTCTTCGAGACGA
>CAZDGY010000972.1:0-2769 GCA_964504685.1 uncultured Kofleriaceae bacterium
CCTCAACAACCACCCGTCGCTGTCGTATTGGTTCGCGAACGAATGCGTTGGATCGGCATCGCAAGGCCCACGCCCCGACGAAGGCACGCGCGAGCACTGGGACGAGCTCGAGGTCACGCTCGGCTCACTCGAGCATCGCGCTGATCGCGGCGAGCTCGCGCCCGAGCAGCTGTGGCACGCGCTCGCACCGTTGTTGACCGATCCGTCGGGCAACACGCACCGGGCCGAGGTCAACGTCGAGAAATTGTGGAACCCGCATCTGGCCACGCACGGCGCGCGCCATGGCCGGCTCGGTGTCGTCGAGTTCCGCGCGGTGCGGATGCCGGAGCGGCCGGAGATGCTCGCCGCGCTCGCCGCGTTGTTGAGGTCGATCGTGGCGCGGCTCGTCGTCTCGCACTATCGCGAGCCGCTCGTCGATTGGCACGACGAGCTGCACGATCGGTTTGCATTGCCGGCGGCGCTCTCCCGCGACTTGCGGCTCGTACTCGGCGATCTCGACGAGCACGGCATCGGGTTGCCCGCGCAGCTCCGCACCGAGCTCGAGGCGTGGCGCGCTCCGGGCATCGCGTGTCGGCTCGGCGATGCGACGCTCGTGCTGCGGCCCGCGCTCGAGTTCTGGCCGCTCGTCGGCGATGTCGCGTCACAAGAGCGTGCCGCGACGCGCTGGGTCGATTCGTCGACGCAGCGACTCGAGCTGTCGATCGCAGGTCCCGGGCCCGAGCGCGTCGTCGTCGCCGGCCAATGGGTCCGGTTACGGTCACTCGGTCACGGCGAGCGCGCGCTCGGCGTCCGTCGCCGCGTGTTCGAGCCGGCGCCCGGTCTACACGTCGGGTTACCGGTCGACGATCCGCTCGTCGTCGAATGGGCATGGGCTGGTCGGTCACAGAAGATCGAGCTATGGGCGTGGCGCCCGGCGGGCGGCCCGTACGAGGGCTTGCCGCGCGACGCGACCGAGGCGCTGTTCCGTCGCCAAGAACGGCTCAAGCTAACAACGTGCGAAGGCGACGTCAGCGCGAACGGCCACCGCGCCGAAGTCCGCGCGTTCACCGTCGACTTGCGCCGCGACCACCGCGACGCCTGATACGATTCGCCGTAGGTGAGCCAATCGCAGAGCCAGTCCCAAGGCGCGCCGGGGTTGTTCCGCAGTTATCCGGCGCTGCCCGGCACTTACGACGAGATGTTCGAGGGCGAAGCGGCCCGACCCGCGTTCCAACGGGTGGCTCAGTTGCTCGATACGATGCGGCCCGACGAGCTCGGACGCGCACAGACGCTCGCCGAGCACGCGTTGTTGCAGCAAGGCGTGACGTTCTCGGTCTATGGCGACTCGCGCGGCACCGAGAAGATCTTTCCGTTCTGCCTGTTGCCGCGGCTGATCGCCGGTGACGACTTCGCGAGGCTCGATCGCGGGCTGCAACAACGCCTGCGCGCTCTCGAGCTGTTCCTCGACGACATCTACGGCGAGCAGAAGATCCTCGCCGCGGGCATCGTCCCCGCCGACATGGTGCTGGGAGCTGCGAGCTTTCGACCGACGCTGCGCGGGATCAAGCCGCCGGGTGGCGTGCGCATCCACGTCGCGGGCGTCGATCTCATTCGCGATCCGGCCGGAACGTGGCGCGTGCTCGAAGACAACCTGCGCACGCCGTCGGGCGTGTCGTACGTCGTCGAGAATCGGTTGATCAGCAAGCGCATGTTCCCGCGCCTGTTCGACGCGGCGCGCGTGCATCGCGTCGACCACTATCCGACCCGCTTGGCCGAAGCGCTGCACTCCGTGGCACCTGCCGACCCCGGGCGCGACCCGGTCGCGGTCGTGCTCACGCCAGGCCCGTACAACTCGGCGTACTTCGAACATAGCTTCCTCGCGCGCACGATGGGCCTCGAGCTCGTGCAGGCGCCGGACCTGTTCGTCGAGGCCGACAAGGTATTCGTGCGCACGACGCGCGGCCAGCGCCGGGTCGACGTGATCTATCGCCGCACCGACGAGGCGTTCCTCGACCCCGAAGTATTTCGCGCCGACAGCGTGCTCGGCGTGCCCGGGCTCATGCGCGCGTATGCGGCAGGCACGGTCGCCCTCGCGAATGCGCCCGGCAACGGCGTCGCCGACGACAAAGCGGTCTATCCATTCGTCCCCGACATGATCAAGTTCTATCTCGGCGAGCAGCAGTTGCTGGAGCAGGTCGCGACCTACGTGTGCGCGCGCGACGCCGATCGCAAATACGTGCTCGATCATCTCGGCGAGCTCGTGGTGAAAGCGGTCGACGAAGCCGGCGGCTACGGCATGTTGATGGGGCCGCAATCGACCGCGGCACAACGCGACGAGTTTCGCGCTCGAATCACCGCGGAGCCGCGCCGCTATATCGCGCAGCATCGGGTCGAGCTGTCGAGCTGCCCGACGTGGATCGGCGAACGTGGAGTCGTCGAGCCCCGGCGCGTCGATCTGCGCCCGTACATCGTGACGTCGCGCGAGGGACCTTGGGTCCTGCCAGGCGGGCTCACTCGCGTCGCGCTCACCGCCGGCAGCTACATCGTCAACTCGTCGCAAGGCGGCGGCAGCAAAGACACGTGGGTTCTAAAATGACGAGCGGTGGGATTCGATGATCTCGCGCGTCGCCGATCATTGCTTCTGGTTCGGCCGCTACGTCGAGCGCGCCGAGTCGAGTGCGCGCACGCTCGCGGCGGCGAATAGCTTGGCGCTCGACGGTGAGCTCACCGCAGCGCAAGTGTGGCGACCGGTGATCGTCGTGACCGGGGAAGAAGACGCGTTCGCGAAGC
>CAZDGY010000973.1:0-2767 GCA_964504685.1 uncultured Kofleriaceae bacterium
CCCAGAACGCAGCTTCGGGGACCTGATGGCTCGTCCTCGCATCGAGGATCGTGAACGGCAGCTCGGCCTTCGTGATGTCGACCGGCGGTTCTTTGGCCTTGTCGCCATGCGACCCGGTCGGCAACGTCGCGCCGCCGCGAGTGCCGGCACACGCCATGAGACATCCAAGCGCGAGTGCAGCGAGGGCGCGGAAGACCATGCGTTGATGCTACACCGAGCGCGATGGAGCTGCCGTACCTCACCGCCGACCTCGCGGGCATCTCGGGTGCTTTGCGTACGACGCCAGAGGACTTCGTAGTCGACGAACAGCCGGCCTATCCCGCGGCTGGCACGGGCGATCACGTGTTCGTCCGGATCGAGAAACGCGGGATCAACACCGCGGATGCCGCGAAGGCGCTCGCTCGTGCCCTCGGGGTCGCCGAGCGCGACATCGGCATCGCCGGCATGAAAGATCGCCACGCGGTCACGCGGCAATGGCTGAGCCTGCCGCCGCCGGTGCAACCCGATGCGGTCAGCGCACTCGCGCTCGAGCACATCAAGATCCTCGAAGTCGTGCGTCATCCGCACAAGCTGCGCACCGGGCATGTGCGCGGCAATCAGTTCGAGCTCCGCGTACGCGGGGTCAATGCCGACGCCGTGGAGCGCGCGCGTGCGATCCTCGATCGGCTGGCGCTGCCGCCGGGCGCGCCGAATTGGTACGGCGAGCAACGCTTCGGTCGCGACGGTGACAATGCGCCGCGCGGACGCGCGATCGTGATGGGTGAGCCAGCGCCGCGCGATCGCCGCCTCGCGCGCTTGCTGATCTCGGCGCTGCAGTCCGAGCTCTTTAACGCGTGGCTCGTCGCGCGGATCGCCGACGGGTTGTACGCCACCGCGATCGCCGGCGACTTGCTGCACAAGACGTCGGGCGGTCAGTTCACCTGCGACGACCCCACGACCGACACCGCGCGCCTTGCCGCCGGCGAGCTCGTGATCACCGGGCCGATGTTCGGCGATCGCATGCGCCGACCGCCCGATGGCACGCCCGCTGCCGCGCGTGAAGATGCGATCCTCACCGCCGCCGGGCTCGATCGAGACAGCTTCGCGAAGGTCCGCGCGATCGCCGAAGGCACGCGGCGCGACGCCTCGATCCATGTCGGCTCGCCGACGGTGACCGCGGTTGCTGACGGTTCGATAGACGTTTCGTTTGCGCTCCCCGGCGGCGCGTACGCGACCGCGGTCATGCGCGAGGTCATGAAGTCGAGCTAGTGCCTCGCAGCCAGGTCGCAGCGCAGTAGCTCGGCGCCCAGTGCCCCACGCCCTCACAGATGTTCCGGACGAAGGGACGGGACGCACAGTCGCAGGCGGGTCCCCGGGCCATCGACCTTGCCAACGCGACATTGATGCTAACGTCCCCGCCCGATGGATCTGTCGAGCCAGTTCGTCGCGTTCGCGCAACTCGGTGCCAGCTGGGTGCTGTGGTTGCTCGTCGCGCTCTCCGTGCTTTCGATCGGCGTGATGATCGACCGCTGGTTGTGGTTTCGCGCGCGCGAGACCGATACCGCGGCATTCACCCGCGAGCTCCGCGGCGCTTTCGAGCGCGGTGAGCTCGAGCGGCTCGAGACCAAATACAAGGACGATCCGGCGGTGTCAGTGCAGGTCGCGCTGCGCGGGCTCGAGGCGCGCGACCACGGCGCCGATGCGGTCGCCGAGGCGATGCAGTCCGAGCGACTGCGCTGGCGCAACGCGGCCGACCGAAACCTGATCGTGCTCGGCACGCTCGGCAACAACGTGCCTTTCGTCGGCTTGTTCGGCACCGTGCTCGGCGTGATCAACGCGTTCGAGAACCTCCGGATCCAGACGCCGGCGGCCCAGGACCGTACGCTCGATCTGATCGCCGAGGCGCTCTCTGCCACCGCGTTCGGCCTACTCGTCGCGATTCCCGCAGTCGTCGCGTTCAACTACTTCACGCGCCGGCTCAAGGTCGTGCTCGGCACCGCGGACGAGTGCGCGCACACCGTGCTCGGCCTGGTCTACGCGTCGCCACCCAAGGAGGCCGCCGGTGGCGGGAAATAGCCTCTATCAAGACGAAGACGCGTCGCCGATCACCGACATCAACATCACGCCGTTCGTCGACGTCGTGCTCGTGCTGCTCGTCGTGTTCATCGTCACCGCGAAGCTACTCGTCGCGCGCGGCGTCGACGTCGACAAGCCGAAGGAATCGCACGGCGGCGTCGAGCCGGCCGGGTTGCTGATCTCGGTCACCAAGGACGGCGACCTGTTCGTCAACGGCGACAAGTTCATCGACGACGCGGCCGCCGTCGCGCGGATCCGGAAGATCGCCGCGGGCTCGAAGGGCACTCCCAAGGCGATCATCGCCGGCGATCGCAAGGCGGCTTACGGCGGGGTAGCGCATGCGATCAACCTTTGCCTGGATGCCGACGTGACCGCGATCGCGCTCGAGAACGTCCAGCCGTAGCGCTCTCCCGGCGCGGACTTGCTACGCTTAGCCCAGTGCGCTGGGATTCACCGATCGTGCTCGCGTTCGCCGGCACGCTCGCGATCCACACGATCGTCGCAGTTGCCGCCGACGCGCTGGTCGTGACCCATCCGTTCCATCCGCAGGACCTCGCGCCGCCGAAGGTCAAGATGATCGACGTGACGGTCGAGAAGAAGGTCGAACCCGATCCGCCGGAGCCTAAGAAAATCCCGGATCCGGTGCCGACGCCGGTCGTGCCGACTCAGCCCGTGCCGCACCCGGTGCGCGCGAAGCCGCAAGTCGCGCAGA
>CAZDGY010000974.1:0-2766 GCA_964504685.1 uncultured Kofleriaceae bacterium
TGCGCGTTGCGAACCTTCTCCTTCTTGATCGCGTGCATGACGTGCGTGACGTAGCGCTCGAATACGCGGCCGTACTCGCTCTCTTCGACCAGGCCGACCGATGCGCGGACCTCGTCGTCGATCCGATCGAACAGCTTGCCGCGCACGACATCGAGCAGCTTGCGATGATCGTGATAGCCGCCGGCCTGAACGTCTTGGCGCAGGAACTCGTAGATGCTGACCTGCTTCGTGAGCTCGTTGAGCTCCTCGAGCACGACGAGCGGCGACACGTACGAGTAGCGCGTCGATCCGGCGGATGCGAGCAGCACGGTTTGCATCTCGCGCGGCGAAGCCCCGACCCGACCTTCGTAGATCGGATAGGTGTCTGACTCGTGGAACAGCTCCTTGATCTGACCGGTCAGCTCGCGCGCGCGATCGGGTGGCAAGTCCTCGGGCACGATGCCGCTCGAGTACAGCTCGACCTTCTCGAGTGGCGACAGCTTGCCGATCACCTCGGCGAGTGTCGACGGGAAGCGCTCGACCTGCGGCTTGCGCATGCGCGACAGCACCGCCCACAACGCTGCGACGTACGCGGTGTGCGGCGCGATCTCGCGTCCACCGGCTGCTTCGCGCAGCCGCTCGGCGTAGAGCGCCTCTTCGTGGCGAACGTCGAGGATGAACGGGACGCGGACCAGCTCGATCCTGCCCTTGAAGCTCTGGAAGTCGGGAATCTCGCGAAACGCCGATAGGTGAATGTCGTTGCAGCTCCCGAGGAACACGAGGTCGAGGAACAGCGTCGCGCTCGTCATCGACAGCTCGGCGCGCTCGACCGTGGTCAGCAGATACTTGTAGTGCTCGAGCGGGCGCTTGAGCAGATCGTCGAACTCGATCATGCCGCGATTGGCGCCGACGACCTCACCGCCGTACTCGTGCAGCGACACCGATTGCAGCGACGGCGGCAGCGCGTTGAGCGTGCGATCCGCGGTGATCTGGCGCTCGGTGGCATCGACCGAGAGCTGCGGCTCGACCGTGACCCAGCCCGCGCGGTAGCGATGAGAAATCTCGAACCGCTCGATCCGGATGTGGCGTAGCACCTGGACGTAGTCGCCCTGGTAGCTCGCGAGCAGCGCGTCGTAGATCGCCTTGTTGCGCGGCGACAGCGTGCCGTTGCGCAGGTAGTCGCTGACCTGGAAGTGCTTGCCCTCGAGCATCTTGTCGAGCAGCTTGTGGCGCTCGTCGAGTGGAACCAGCAACAGCGGATGGTCGCGCAGCTCGTCGCCGAGCCTCGCGTCGATCATGTCGTCGGCGAGGTACGCATAGGACTCGGCCGACTCGATCGCCGCCGCGTTGCCGCCAAACCCGATGCCGGTCTTCGTGCTCTTCGACGCGGGGAAGATCCAGCTGAACCGATAGAGCGCGCCTTGCTCGAGCGTCGAGTAGTCTTCGAGCCCGCGGCCGAGGCAGCGAATGAACGTCGTCTTCGCCGAGCCGTTCGGGCCGTGCAGCAGGATTAGCTTCGTCGGTCGACCGTCTTGCACGAACGTGCGCAGCACGTCGTAGACCTGGTTCTGGACCATCTCTTGGCCGAACAAGCGATCCTCGCCGTTCGCCCACGGCGCATCGAACAGCGCGAACCGACGGACGTCGCCCCACGGATACTTCACGGTCGTCGAGCCGTAGTGATCGAACGCGTCGACGATGTACTGCGTCGATGACCTCAGCTGGCGCTCGGGTTGCGCGAACACCAGCGCGAGGTACTCGGTGTACGACATCACGCGGCGATTGCGGGTGAAGTCCTCGCGAACCGCCTCACCGAGGCCGACGAGCGACTGCCTAACGATCGCGGGGATGTCGTCCGCCATGCCGCGACGCTATCACTTTGCCGCGATGACGATCGTCACCGGCTGCCGCTTCGCGTGGCAGCTCTGCTCGTCGCATACGCCGAACTTGAACATGCCTTTGATCTCGTAGCTGCCGGCCTGCGCCGGTGTCGCCTTGACATCGAACGCGAGCGCCTTCTCGGTCAGCGTCGACGCATCGCCTTGCGACTTGTCCTTGCCACCGGCGACGAGCTCGGCCTTCGCGAGCGTGATCCCGGCGGGCGGCGCATCGAGCGTCAACTTGATCGGGAAATCGGTGTTGACGTGAAAGCCAGTCGCCGGCGTGACCTTGAGAGAAACGGTCGCTTCGGCCCCGGGCTTGACCTCTGCGGTCCCGATCTCGAGCGTGCCCTCGTCGGGATGCAGATGATTGCGCTCGTCGTCGGGCACTTTGCCCGGCTTGTGATCGCCGGCGTTGGCCTGCACGCCGCTTGGCGACGGGTTAGCGGGGGCTGGGTCGGCGCTTGCCGCCGGCTTCGAGCATCCCGAGGCGAGAATCAGAGCGAGCAGTCCGTGGCGATACATGGGCGTGAGCATAGACGATCTCCGGTGCCTAGATAGAAAACGACCACGTGTGTGGGAGGGTGTGCCCCTATGAGATCGATAACCGGCGGGGTACGCTGCTTATGCCGGTGAGGAGAGCCCAACAGCTCGGCCGCTACCACTTGCTCGATCGCATCGCGTTCGGTGGAATGGCCGAAATCTATCGCGCGAAGACTTTCGACGCGGGGGGGCAACCACACCTCGTTGCGGTCAAGCGCGTGCTCGCCCACCTCGCGGAAGACGACGACTTTATCCAGATGCTCGTCGACGAGGCGAAGATCGCGAGCGTGCTGCGCCACCAGAGCATCGCGCGCGTCTACGAGTTCGCGCGCGCGCACGGCGAGTACTTCATCGCGATGGAGCA
>CAZDGY010000975.1:0-2766 GCA_964504685.1 uncultured Kofleriaceae bacterium
CGCGGGGGTCGAGGTCGCGCTCGTTGGTTACAAGGCCGACGATACGGTCGCGGCGACGAGCGCCGTCACCGACGCGCGGGGCGAAGCGACGTTCACCAAGCTCGACGTCACCGGTGCGACCGCCTACCTCGCGATAGCGATGTTGCCGCGCAACAGCAAGCTCGATCGCCTTGTGTCGCGACCGTTCCAGCTCGACGCGACGTCGGGCGAGCGCCTGACGATGTCGGCCGAGCGCCGCGACGCGCGGATGCCGGCGCTCGATGAGCTCGACAGGGTCGAAAAACAGGAGCCCGTTCCCGCCGGCCGCGTTCGCGTGAAGGTCGAAGGGGTGCCAGGCGACGATGCCGCGGAGATCGAGCTCGTCGATGCCGCGACCGGCAACCTCGTCGGTCATGCAACGCGCGCGGCGAAGGCCAAGCAGGTAGAGATCCGCGTCGCCACGACCGCCGGCCAGGTCATCTACGCGCAGTGCACCTTCGCCGGCACGCGCTACCGCTCGTTGCCGTTCCAGCCGCTCGGCTCGACCGGCACGAAGGTCTCGCTCTACGTCTACCCGCGAGTGCTCGCGACGTACTTCTTGAAGCTGCAGCCGATCGATCCAATCGTCGAGGTCGAGGCGACGATCCAGCTCTCGAATAACGCGTGGGCTCCGAAACGGATCGACGGCGACCTCCCGCTGCCGAAGGGGTTTGCGAAAGCGATCGTCTCGGATAACCGCGGTCTCGATGCGACCGTGACGCCGAGCGGACTGCGCATCACGCGGCCCGTACCGCCGGGCGGCGCGACGATCGGGATCACGTTCCAAGTGCCGGCGCTCGGCGGGAAGGCGGCGTTCTCGCTCGACCTGCCGTTCGGTTCGTACCAGAGCAAGATCGTCGTCCCGAAGTTGCCCGGCGTGAAGCTCGACGCGCCGGCTAGCTTTCCCGCGCAAACCATACATATGGGCGATAGCGACGTGCTCGCGGCGACCGACATCAACCTCCTGCCGCAGAAGACGATGACGTTCACGGTCGAGATGCCTCGGTTGTCGCCACGCGAGAGCGCGTGCGCGCGGCTGTACCCCGATACGACGTCGCCGCTGGTCGGTAAGCCCGCGCCCGAGCTGATCGCGCGGCAACTCGACGGCTCGGGGTTCCGCCTCGCGTTGTTGCGCGGCGCGGTGGCGATCGTCACGTACGACGCGAGCTGGTGCGGCCCAGCCGAGGCTCACCGCCCGCAACTCGCGACACTCGCGAACGCGGTGCCGGGGCTCGTCCCGGTCACGATCTTCTCCGACAGCGACGCGAAGGTGGTTCGCGAAGCGCTCGGCGGTGCCGTGCCGTATCTGGTCGCACTCGATCCGCCGGTGGGCGAATCCAACATCGGTCCGATCACGACTGCTTGGGGCACGAAGTTGCTCCCGGAGAGCTACGTGATCGATCGCAAAGGGATCGTTCGCTACTACTTCGCGAACTCGCGCGAGTGGGGCAGCCCCGAGGCGATCGCGTGCCTCGCCGGCCTCGCGGCCGAATAGCGGACCGATCTGCGCTACCATGAGGCGCGATGAGCGTCCGGGTGCAGGTTCGTAAAGTGCGGCCCGACGCGGTCGTGCCGCGTTACATGACGGATCATGCCGCCGGGCTGGATCTGCACGCAGCGATCGATGCGCCGGTCGAGATCCTGCCGCACGGCCGAGTCGCGATCGCCACCGGGCTCGCGATCGCGTTGCCGCCCGACTACGAAGCGCAAGTACGCCCGCGCTCGGGGCTCGCGCGCGATCACGGGATAACGCTGCTCAACGCCCCGGGCACGATCGACGCCGACTATCGCGGCGAGATCGTCGTGCTGCTTGTCAACCACGGGCCGAATGCGGTGCTGATCGAGCCACAACAACGGATCGCCCAGCTCGTGATCGCGCCAGTCGTACGGGCCGAGCTCGCCGTCGTCGACGAGCTGCCGCCGTCGACGCGCGTTGCGGGTGGTTTCGGATCGACGGGCCGCTAGGCGATGAGCGCGAAGCGTTCTACGACGAAGCCGCCGCCGACTCCCCCGGCGCGCGATACCGATGTCGATCTCGAGCCGCCGACGACAGTGCGCCGGCCGGACGCGATCCCGGGCATGACGAGCAGCGCGCAGATCCGCGTGATGTCGATGAAGACGCCGCACGCCGCCGACCAACCGGCGAGGCCAGCGCTCGAGCGCTCGTCGCCGAAGGTGACGCTGCGGCCGGCCACCGAGCCACCGAAGCCGGTGAACCTGGGCTTTCTCGCAGCGCCGCGCGATCCGGCGCAAGCCCGCGCACGGCGTACGCACGACAACATCATCTGGGGTTGCGTCGCGGTGATCATCGCGGCGCTGGTCGCACTCGCGATCTGGTTCATCGCACGCTGAGTCACCGATGATCCCCGACGAAGCGCAGCCCGAGAAAGCGGTCATGCGCGGCTGGAACGGAGTGCGCGGCAAACGCCTGACCGGCGACTGACGAGTGGCGTTCCACCGTCGCGGCGGTGTGGTACAAAGGCGCGCGATGATCGGCAGGTACAGCCGTCCCGAGCTCGCCGCCTTGTGGGACGACAAGCATCGCGTCGAGCTCTGGCTCGATGTCGAGCTCGCCGCCTGCGAAGCGATGGAGAGCCTCGGCCGCGTGCCGACGGGCACGGCCGCGAACGTGCGCACCGCTGCGAAGGGCCTGCTCGATCCCGAACGGATCGCCGCGATCGAAGCGACGACGCGGCACGACGTGATCGCGTTTCTCACCCACGTCGAGGAGCTCGCCGGCGAGCCCGC
>CAZDGY010000976.1:0-2761 GCA_964504685.1 uncultured Kofleriaceae bacterium
GCGCCTCGAGGAGCTCGAGGATCCGGCGACGTGCATGCAGTGCCATCCGCAGCACTACAACCAGTGGTCGGGCTCGATGCACGCCTACGCGTCGGACGATCCGGTGTTCGTCGCGATGAACAAGCGCGGACAGCGCGAGGCGCAGCTCGGGACGTTTTGCGTCCAGTGTCATGCGCCGATGGCGGTCGCGCTCGGCCTGACCGATGGCACCGACTTCGATCCGACGACGCTGCCGCCGCAAGCGCGCGGCATCACCTGCTACTACTGCCACAACATCGCGTCGATCGAGGCCGATCACAACAACGGCATCGTGCTCGCGCTCGATCAGACGATGCGCGGCGGCGCGCAGTCTCCTGCGAAATCGCCGGCACACGACTCGGTCTACGACAAAGCGATGGATAGCTCGCTGCTCCGCTCCTCCGCGATGTGCGGCTCGTGCCACGACGTCATCACCCCGGCGCCGAACAACGTCGCGCTCGAGCGCACGTATGACGAATGGCAGGGCTCGTTGTTCGCGATGCCGGACCCCGAGCATCCCGACACGCAGGACAGCTGCGGCGGTTGCCACATGCAGTCGAGCGACGACGTGATCGCGGATGGTCCCGGGCTCGACGTGGGCACGCGGCACCTCGGCTATCACGAGCACGTCTGGCCGGGTATCGATCAGGCGATGACGCCGCAGTTCCCGAACCCCGACGTACTGCTCGCCGGGATGCAGCGCGATCTGTTCCAAGCCGTCACGATCGTCGCGCCGACGCCGGTGGTCGGAGCGCCAACCGGAGGCGTCTGCCTCGTGCCGCCGGGGATACTCACGGTGCGGATGGTCGCAGGCGGGCCAGGTCACATGTTTCCGAGCGGCGCCGCGCAAGATCGCCGCGCGTGGCTCGAGGTCATCGCGTACGACGCTGCGGGCGGCGTCATGCTCGATACCTCGGTGCCGGTCGGCGCGGATCCCACCGAGGATCCCAACCTACAGAACGGAGCGCAAGGCGGCGCCGATCGGTTCTGGGATCGCACGATGAAGACCGATGGCACACCGGCGCACTTCTTCTGGGACGTCGCGTCCGAGACGACGGACCAACTACTACGCGCGACGCTGCCGATGAAAGCCGATCACTCGACGACCGCACAGTTCAACATTCCGAACTACGCGCTTGTCGATCACATCACGACGCGAATGTTGGTGTTGCCGATCGACTACGCGACGATGAACGACCTCGTGTCATCGGGCGACCTCGATCCTTCGATCGTCGCGCTCGATCAGCCGCTCGACCTGCTGATGACCACGCACGTGACGTGGGACAAGACGACCGCGACCGCCGAAACCGGTTTCTGCAATCCGTAGCGCCTACTGCGGGACGCAGACTTTGAACACGGCTTGGTCGGTCACGCCGCCGACCGTCACCGCGATCGTGTCTTCCCAGTAGCCCGGCATCCACATGTTGACCGGATCGATCTGGTACTGACCGGCGGTCGCGGTCTCGGTGATCACGGATTGCAGAGCACCGTAGTGGCCGTGGTCCGGCATGTACGTCGTCGCGGTCATCCCGCTTGCGGCACCGGTCACCGGCGCGCCGACGACGTTGTTCGTCATCGAGCTGACCTCGATGACCCAGGTGTTGTTGCCACGCGCGGGCGGGGCGGGCGTCGCCGAGACGAGTTGGAAGTCGAGCATGCCGGCCGCGCCGTGGTGATCCATTGGAATGCCCCACGGATCGGCTCGCGTTTCGAGCGCGCAGTCTTCTGGGGCGTCAGCGCCGGTGCTGCCGCTCTGACCGCACCCCACGAGTGCGAGCGAAACGAATCCGAAGGTGCTGATCAGGCGCATGGCTTACCTACGCGTTGTATGAGCACGAGGTTACCGGATTACGCGCCGATCGATATCCCGGATCGATCACGCCAGCTGACACTGCGGTGTCTGGGATACTCGTCAGCTCTCGCTCAGTAACACCACGGTATCTTTGGTAAGTCCGACGCCGCTCGGAATGCCGGTATACGAGACGCGAGCGATCGCCAAGGTGGGCTCGCCGGGCACCGCCCAGACATCGACCAACGTGGCATTCGGCCTCAGGAATGCGGCCACCGTCGTACGGCCGAACGGACCATGGCCGCTGACTGGATCGACCGCCAGCTGGAGCGCGAACTTTCGGATCGGCACGCCCTGGCCTGCGACACGCAACGCTCGACGCTGCACGATGCGAGTCGACAGCATCCATGCCTCGGTCGTGATCCGCACCACCGGCTCGAGCGTGGCGCCGACCGCCGCGACGCGAGCGCGAATCTCCTCGGCTGAATCACAGTGTTCGTACCACGCGTGGATCGGCACGAGGTAGCCGGCGCGAGCGCCGCGCAGGAACAGCCGGTACGCGATCGGCGCCTCGCCGGGATCGAGCTCCTCGCACACGTACGCGACGCCTTCGAGCGGCGAGACGCCCAGCACGTGCATGCGATGGCCAGGCGGGGCGAGCGTCGCGCTCTCGAGCTCGGCGGTGCACGCGGTGGAGGTCATGAAGCCGAGCGATGCGCGCAGCGTCGGGATCGGCGTGTCGCGATGGATGTACGCGTGCGCGACCGCGCGCTGCATGCGGCGGTTGCGCGCAAGAGCGAGGAGTGCCGATTGGGTCTTGGCGTCTCGGTTCACGGCTGACACAGCTAAGAACGCGCGAGCCGCCCAGAGGTTGCACTCGGGAATATCTTCGTCGCAGCTCCGGTTTAGCTAGAGGTGCCAAGCCGGCAGTGGCTCAAGGCGTCTTGTAGACCG
>CAZDGY010000977.1:0-2760 GCA_964504685.1 uncultured Kofleriaceae bacterium
CGCGATCGGGCTCGTGCTCGCCGCCTGGGCCTCGCTCAAGGTGTGGACGGTCTACGTCGGCATCGGCAGCTACGCCCTCGTCGGCGTGCTATTCGCGGTCGAGCACGTCGTGCGCAAGATCCAGTTCCGCGATTACGGCCGTAATCCGCTTGACTGGGTTCTGAGCAAGTTGTTCCCTCCGTCCCGATCCGGAGCCGGTTGATGTTGAGCTCCTTGCTACATGCTGATCTCGAGAGGCCGTGGACTGATCGCGACGGCGAGACTCAGCGCGACCTGATCGTCCAGGCGCAGCGGATCGCGGCTCGGATCGGACCCGCATCGCACGTCGTGCTGTCGTGCCGGCACGCGCGGTCGTACGTGCCTGGCCTGCTCGGCGCGTGGCTGTCCGGCGCGACGGTCGAGCTGCTGCCGAACGTACAATCGGGGACGCTAGATCGCGTCGATGGCGATGCGAGCGTCGCGGCGGTGTTGCACGACGATGCCGGACGGCAAGAGCGATCGGCGAAGGCGCTGTACGTTCCGGCACTGATCGCCGCGGGCCCGCGGAGCGACGCGACCGCGCTGCCGACGAACGCCGTGCGGATGACGACGTCGGGCACGACCGAGCGGCCGAAGTACGTCGGCAAGACGATGGCACAGCTGACCGGCGAGATCGACGTGTTGTCGACCGTGCTGCCGGTCGCGACGTGCGTGCTGTCGACCGTGCCGCTCTCGCATCTCTACGGCCTGTTGTTCGGCGTGATGCTGCCGCTGCGGTTCGGCGCGCGCGTCGTCAGTCACGACGCGTTGCTGCCGGCCGATGTCGCTGCCGCGATCGAGCGAGATGGCGTCGACCTGATGATCAGCACCCCGGCACATTTGCGCGCGATGGCGAGTGCGGCGATGCCGCGCGGCCTGCGCGTGATCTCGAGTGGCGCGCGGTTGCCGGCCGAGCTCCACATGGCGCTGGTCACTCGCCACGGCTGGCACGTCACCGACGTCCTCGGCTCGACCGAGACCGGCGGCATCGCGACGCGCACGCATCCCGAGGAGCCATGGACCGCGCTGCCCGGGGTCACGATCTCGGCGCCCGACGACAAGCTCGTGGTCGAGTCGCCGTGGGGTGGGGCAGGGCGGGTCGAGCTCGACGATCGCGTCGAGCTCCGCGGCGGTGGCACGTTTCACTATCTCGGGCGGTCGAGCGAGCTGGTCAAGATCGCCGGCAAGCGAGCTCACGCACACGCGATCGAGGCGACCGTGCTCGCGGTCCCCGGCGTGACCGACGTCGCGTTGACCGTGGTCGAGGGAGCGGGTCACGAGCCGCGCGTCGCGCTGTTGATCAGCCAATCGCAGCCCGTCGCGCGCCAAGCGATCGCCGCGGCGATTCGCGCCGAGTTCGACAGCGTGTTCGTGCCGCGTATCGTGAAGCTCGTGCCGCGCATTCCACGCACCGAGCGCGGCAAGGTCGACAGCGAGCGCGTACGCGACCTGCTTCGGTTCGATACCGAGGGCACGACCGATCGCATTCCGTTGCAGCGCATAGGGCCTGGCGAGTACGCCGCCTCGATCCCGCGCGACCTGGTGTTCTTTCGCGGTCACTTCGACGCGTTCACGATCCTCCCGGGCGCGGTGATCGTCGAGCGCCTGGTGTGGCCGGTCGTGAAGTCCGAGCTGCCCGAGCTCAAGGCGCTGCGCGGGATTCGCCGCTTGCGGTTTCGCCGCCCGGTGCTGCCGGACCAACACGTGTCGGTGACGATCAAGCGCGATGCCGGCACCGTGACGTTCGAAGTGTCGTGTGCGGCGACTGTGGTGGCGACCGGTCAGCTGCTCGTGGAATGACATGCGACTGTGCGCGATCATCCCGACCTACAACAATCCTCAGACGCTCGAGGAGGTCGTGAACCGCGTGCGCGCGCACATCGCCGATGTCGTCGTGGTCGACGATGGCAGCGCCGAGGCCGCGCGCAAGGTCGTCCAGCAACTCGCGGACACCGGCCGTTGCCAGGTCGTGTTCCGGCCGCAAAACGGCGGAAAAGGCGCCGCGGTCAAGACCGGGCTCGAATGGGCGCACGAGCACGACTTCGACTACGCGCTGCAGATCGACGCCGATCTGCAACACGATACCAACGACATCCCGAAGCTCGTCGCGGCGGTGAACGAGACGCCGAACGGCACGCTCGTGCTCGCGCAGCCCACGTTCGATGCATCGGCGCCGAAGGGCCGGCTGCGCGCTCGCAAGATCACCGCGTTCATGGCGATGGTCGAGACGCTGAGCCGCAAGGTCGGCGACCCGCTGTGCGGTTACCGCGTGTACCCGGTCGAGACCTCGCTGCAGGTGCGCGCGCGTGGCAACGCGATGGACTTCGATCCCGAGATCGCGGTGCGGCTGGTGTGGGCAGGCGTCTCGGTCGTCCACGTGCCGACTCCGGTGATCTACCGCACGGCCGATGCTGGTGGCGTCTCGCATTACCGAGGGGTGGTCGATACGTTGTTGATCGCGGGCGCCCATTTCCGGCTATGCGTGGAGGGCGTGTTGCGATTGCTGACCAAACCGGTGAGAGCGCTGATCCGGCGGCTGCGGCGATGAGCGACTGGCGCAAGATCCCGGAGGCCGGAACGGTGTTCGGGATTCGCATGCTCGTGCTGTTCGCGCGCATCGCAGGGCGCCGGGTCGCGGGCTGGTTCCTCTACATCATCGCGTTCTACTACGCGCTGTTTCGCGGCACCGCGCGGCGCGCTTCGCGCGACTACCTGCGCCGGATCGGCCATCGCGCGACGTTC
>CAZDGY010000978.1:0-2759 GCA_964504685.1 uncultured Kofleriaceae bacterium
TGGAATCTCACCACGGGTCGTCGCGTGAAAAGCAACCCCGGTGGGGTGGCGGGGGCGCGGTGGCGGGGTGGTCTCACCACGGGTCGTCCCGCGGAGAAGCAACCCCGGTGGGGCTAGAAGTAGCCCCAGCGAATCGACCCGCGCACGCCGAGCGTGAACACGGTGACATCGCCGCCGAACGACGCGAGCTTCGCTTCGATCCCGAACGAGCGCGAGCGGCTCGCGAGAATATCCAAGCCGCCGCCGACCACGAGCACGAGTTGAGGGTCGCGATCGATCGGACCGCCGCCGGTGACCATCGCGCCCACGCCGCCGAACGCATAGGGCACGTCGCGCAGGATGTCGAAGCGGAAGGTCACGCCGACATCGGCGATGGCTGCGAACGAGTCGGCCGTTTGCTTTGCGGTCTGGCCGCCAGTAAACGCCGCGCAGGCGAGGTCCCCGCGCAGCGAAAAGTCGCTGCCAATCGAGTGCTCGTAGGTCGCGCCAATCGAGACGCCCGCGTCGGGGGCAACCTCGGCGGGCGTCTTGCTGCCCATCTTGGGCCCCGGGGCGCTGAACGTGGCCCACCCAACGTCGGCGGACAGCGCTCGGTCACCCTCGGCGAGCGCGACGCCGGGCAGCGCCGCGACGCATGCGATCACGACCCACTGGCGCATCCGAAGCAACGGTCGCAATTCCCTGGGCAACAGTCCAGCCGCCGCGCCAGTCCAAAGCCGCAACCCCCTGAATTGACGTGCTGCCGACCCGGGTGCTACATCGTCCCGGTCCTTCGCTAGCAGGTGCCCCGTGGCCGAGAAATTCAAAAAGACCGATAAGGCCGAAACGCCCGAAGCCAAGCCCGATGCGGCCACGCCGAAGTTCGATCCGAAACCGGTCGTGCTCGGCGGCGAGTCGTTCGTCGAACGGTTGGTGCCGCATATCAAGAAGATCGCGATCGGCGCGATCGTGATCGCGATCATTCTCGGTGTGTTCTTCGGGTTTCTCGCGTGGAAGCAAGGCAAGCGCGAAGACGCGACCGCCGAGCTGACCAAGGTGATCGAGATCTCCGACACGCCGGTCCGCGCCGAAGGCTCGGGCTCCGCCGATGACAAGAAGGGGTCGAGCTACGCCTCGGACGATGAACGGACGAAGGCGATGCTCGATGCACTCGGGCCGGACTCGCCTTCAGGCCCAGTGTACCGCGGCGCGTTGCTCGCGCGCGAAGGTCGCTACGACGACGCACTCGCCGCGTACCGCGAGGTCCAGACCGACCTCGGGATCGAAGGCGTGCTCGCGCGCGAGGGCATTGGCCTGGCACTCGAAGCGAAGGCGACCGCGCCCAAGACCGAGGCCGCGGTGCGCCAGAAGGGCCTCGAGGATGCTCTTGCCGAGTTCAAGGTGATGCAACCCGACGAAAAGGGTCCACGCCGCGCCTACGCGCTCTACCACCAGGGCCGGATCCTCCTGATGCTCGGCAAGCGCGACGAAGCGAAGGCTGCATTCGAGCAAGCCAAGACAATCGGCAAGGCGCCCGAGCTCAACACTGCGATCGAAGAGCGGCTGATCAACCTCGGAGCTTCGTGAAAACCACCTGCATTGTCGCGATCGCGTTCGCTGCGGCGGGCTGC
Source organism: uncultured Kofleriaceae bacterium (assembly GCA_964504685.1). Classification (GTDB taxonomy): domain Bacteria; phylum Myxococcota_A; class Polyangia; order Haliangiales; family Haliangiaceae; genus JABFXX01. The sequence continues at coordinate 1,611 of CAZDGY010000978.1, forward strand.
GTTCGCGTGCCGTATCAAAAAGCCGATGCGATGAGCGCCGAGCCGGTCGAGCACCTTGGCGAAGATCGGCTGTCGCTGCACTGGAAGTTCTCGACCGCGGATCGCTCGACCGAAATCGCGCCGCAGGAGTTCGCCGCGCCCGCGCTCGCGTCGGATACGCTCTACGTCGGCTCGGCGAGCGGTTGGTTCTACGCGCTGCGCGCCGCCACCGGCAAACAACGTTGGCGCAAGCGGATCGGTGCCGTAGCGTGTGCGCCGCTCATCGACCGCGGCGTGATCTACGTCGGCGCGACCGATGGCGTGCTGGTCGCGCTCGACGCGCAGACCGGCCTCGAGAAGTGGCGCTACTTGAGCCGCGGCCCGATCGAGCAAACGCCGGTGCCGACTGGCGACATCATCGTCTTCGCGAACGAAGCCGACGAGGTCGTCGCGGTGGACGCGGTGACCGGCAAGTTCAAGTGGCACTTCAAGAGCGAGACCCCCGAGGACTACAAGCTGCGCGGTCACGCCGGTGTCGCGATCGACAATGATCTGATCTACACCGGGTTTTCGAACGGCACGATGGTTGCGCTACGTCGCGACACCGGCTCGGTTGCATGGTCGACCTCGCTCAAAGGTGATGCCGATCGATTCATGGATCTCGATGGGACGCCGTTGGTGCTCGGCGACCGCGTCTATGTGTCGGCATCGTCGGGCGGATTGTTCGCGATGGACAAGGCGAGCGGCCTGGTCCGTTGGCACACCGCGTTCTGGGACGTAGCGCTACCGAGCGCGACCGGCAATGTCGGCGGGCTCTCGAGCGATGGCAAGACGATCTACGTCAGCGTCGCCGACCTCGGAACGTATGCGATCGATCTCGCGGGCAACATCATCTGGCGCGTTGGCGCGCGGGGCGGCGGCGAGCCCGGCGCACCGGTGATCGCGGGCGACTTGCTGGTCTACTCGTTGTCGAACGACGGGTTGTTCCTCGCCGATCGCAAATCGGGCGAGACACTCGAGTACTTCGATCCGGGCGATGGTATCTCGGCGCAGCCGACGATCACCGCCGATGGCCGGCTGTTCGTGATGTCGAACCGCGGCACGCTGTTCGCGTTCGACCTGGACGACTGAGCCGATCGCATCATGTGACTACGCCCCTAGGACCGCACC